>JAJZFF010000027.1 GCA_021805485.1 Pseudomonadota bacterium | reverse complement strand
CATCGCGACGATCAGCGGCGCGGAAACCTCGGAATACCGTGCCCTCGCCTCCTCCGTCATCGCCACCGACAACGCGCCGATCAGGCCCCGCTTGGTCTCGACCAGCCCGACCATCCCGTGAATCCACGCCCGCAGCGCCTCCAGCCCGTCGCCGGCCGATTCCAGTTCGGTGGCCGTCTCCGTCGCCTGTGCGACCTCGCTGGCGTAGACCGCCAGGAACAGCGCCTCGCGCGTCGCGAAATGGCGGTAGAGCGTGCCGATGCCGAGGCCCGCGCGCCGCGCGACCGCCTCAAGGCTCGCCTCCGGGCCGCCCTGCCCCAGGATCTCCTTCGCCGCCGCGACCAGACGCTCGCGGTTGCGCTGCGCATCCGATCTTGGCTTGCGACCGGCGCTCTGCATCGTGCCGAACTCTCCCATTGCTAAACGGAGGCATCCTCCGTATATTACCGAAAGCGGCCGACGGATCCGGCTTCGCCGCTCCACGCACCTTACGGGCAGCTTTGCACCGCGCCGGCGCGCCCGTCGATCCATAAACATCCCGAATGATCGGAGACTCCATGCTCCACCCGATACGCCTCACGCTCAACGGCATCCGTCGCGACCTGATGCTCGATGATCCGCGCGTCACGCTGCTCGACCTCCTGCGCGAGCGGATGGCGCTGCCCGGCACCAAGAAGGGATGCGACCGCGGCCAGTGCGGCGCCTGTACCGTGCTGGTCGACGGGCGGCGGATCAATTCCTGCCTCGTGCTGGCCGTCACGCTCGACGGCGCCGAGATCACCACCATCGAGGGTCTGGCCGAAGACGGCCGGCTTCATCCGGTGCAGGCGGCGTTCATCGCGCATGACGGGTTCCAGTGCGGCTATTGCACGCCGGGGCAGATCATGAGCGCGGTCGGCCTGATCACCGAGGGCCATGCCGGCGACGACAAGGAGCGCATCCGCGAGGGGATGAGCGGCAATCTCTGCCGCTGCGGCGCTTATCACGGCATCACCGAGGCCGTGCAGGACGCCACGAGACGCATGGCGGATGCCGGCGCGGGAGACGCCGCATGACCCCCTTCGCCTATCTCCGCCCCGCCACGCTCGATGAAGCCATCGGCGCCTGGGAACCGGGCGCGGCGTATCTCGCCGGCGGGACCAACCTGGTCGATCTGATGAAGACCGGCGCGCTGCGGCCGGCCAAGCTGATCGACCTTGCCCGCCTGCCCGGCCTCGACGCGATCGAGACGCTGGAGGACGGCAGTGTCCGGGTCGGCGCGCTGGTGCGGAATGCCGATCTCGCCCATGACATTACCTTCGCCGCGCAGTTCCCGATGGTCGCCGAGGCGCTGCTCTCGGGAGCTTCGGGCCAGTTGCGCAACGCCGCGACCGTGGGCGGCAACCTGCTGCAGCACCCGCGCTGCGCCTATTTCCAGGACCCGCTGAGCGCCTGCAACCGCCGTGCGCCCGGCAGCGGATGCGATGCGCGGGACGGCGACAACGCCGCCCTCGCGGTCATGGGCTGGAGCGAAGCCTGCATCGCCACCAGCGCGTCGGATTTCTGCGTTCCCCTTGCCGCGCTCGATGCCGTGGTCGAAACCGCCGGCCCGGCGGGAGCGCGCGAGATCCCCTTCGCCGAGCTTCATCGGCTGCCGGGCGATTCCCCCGAACGCGCGACCGCGCTTGCGCCGGGTGAACTCATCGTCGCCCTGCGCCTGCCCGCCGCCGCGTCCGCCTTCCGCGCCCATGCGCGCTATCTCAAGCTGCGCGAGCGCACCTCGTTCGCCTTCGCGCTGGTCTCGGCCGCCGCGGCGCTGCGTCTTGATCGCGGCCGGATCGCCGAGGCCAGGCTCGCGCTCGGTGCTGTCGCCGCGAAGCCCTGGCGCAGCCGGGAAGCGGAGGCGATGCTGGCCGGCGCCGCCCCGGCGCCCGAACTCTTCGCCCGCGCCGCCGCCGTGGCGCTTTCCGGCGCCACCCCGTCGGGGGCGAATGCCCACAAGATTGAACTCGCCCGTCGCACCGCGGCCCGGGCTCTGGCGCTCGCCGCCGCGGGTACGCCCGCCCGGATGCCGGCGCTGCCCGCCTCGCCCTTCGGAGACCTCGCTCATGTCTGAGACTTCCATCCGCTTCGGCTCGAACGCCGGCCAGTCCGTCACCCGCCGCGACGGCATCGCCAAGGTTACCGGCGCCGCCACTTTCGCAGCCGACAATCACCCGGAAGGCGTGCTCCACGCCGTCTATGTGCCGGCCACCATCGCGCGCGGGCGCGTCATCCGCCTCGATACTGGGGCGGCCAAGGCCCATCCCGGCGTGGTCGAGGTGTTCACGCCGGAAAACCGCCCGGCGCTGGCCGGCGATCCGGACGCGAAACCCTTCCTGTTCGCCTTCCGCACCGAGGTGCTGCAAAGCGCCGAGATCCGCTATGCCAACCAGCCGATCGCGCTGGTCGTGGCGGAGACGGTCGAGGCCGCCACCGAAGCCGCCCGTCTCGTGGTGCCGCACTACGAAGCCCTGCCGCCGCGCCTCGGGCTTGACGGCGATGCCCCGTACAAGCCGGAGTCCGGCAATTTCGGCAGGCCGGCGGAAACCGTTTTCGGCGATGTCGCCGCAGGCCACGCGGCAGCCCGCCACGCGGTCGACCTGACCTATGAAACTCCGGCGCAATATCATAACGCCATGGAGACCCACGCCATCGTCGCCACCTGGGACGGCGACCAACTGGCGCTGGACGTGCCGAGCCAGGCCATCGTGATGTCGCGCGGGGCCTATGGCTACTATTTCGGCATCCCCGCCGAAAACGTGACGATTCGCAGCCCCTATCTGGGCGGCGGCTTCGGCTCGAAAGCGGTGATCAACGGGCCGGCGTTACTCGCCATCCTGGCGGCGCGCGCGCTTCGCCGGCCCGTCAAGCTGATGCTGCGGCGTGAGCAGATGTTCGGCCCGGTCGGCCATCGCGGCGCCACGCGCCAGCGCCTGCGCATCGGCACCGACGATGACGGCCGCATGACCGCGCTCGACCACGAATCGCTCGCCGTCACCTCCACCTTCGACGATTTCATCGAAGGTGCGGCGGACGCGTCCCTGGGGCTCTATGCCACGGAGGCCCTGCGCTCGACGCAATACGCCGTGCGCGCCGATATCGGCACACCGGGGCCGATGCGCGCCCCCGGCATCGCATCCGGTTCGGCGGCGCTCGAATGCGCGCTGGACGAGATGGCCGAAGCGGCGGGACTCGACCCGCTGGAATTCAGGCTGCGCAACTATGCCGACGCCGAGCCGGGCACTGGCCGGCCCTATTCCTCGAAGGCTCTGCGCGAATGCTACCGGCGAGGCGCAGAGCGTTTCGGTTGGGCCAACCGTCCCCGCGCGCCGCGCCAGATGACCGACGATCGCGGCCTGCTCGTCGGCTGGGGCATGGGCACCGCACTGTTCCACGCCCCGATGTTCGCGGCGGAGGCACGCGCCACGCTGCGCCCCGATGGTACCGGCCTTGTCGAGACGGCGGCGGCCGACATGGGCCAGGGCGCCTGGACCGCGCTCGCGCAGATCGCCG
>JAJZFF010000290.1 GCA_021805485.1 Pseudomonadota bacterium | reverse complement strand
TTTCCGCGAGCTCAACCGCCGCTATGGCGTGGTGCTGCAAATGGGCGGGTCGGACCAGTGGGGCAACATCGTCCAGGGCATCGACCTCGTCCGCCGCACCGACGGCAAGCAGGTCTATGGCCTGACCGCGCCGCTGATCACCACCGCCTCGGGCGCGAAGATGGGCAAGACCGCCGCCGGCGCCGTCTGGCTCTCGGCCGCGAGGCGCAGCCCGTTCGACTACTGGCAGTTCTGGCGCAACACCGAGGATGCCGATGTCGGCCGCTTCCTCCGCCTGTTCACCGACCTGCCGCTCGACGAGATCGCCCGGCTCGAGGCGCTGCAAGGCGCCGAGATCAACGAGGCGAAGAAGATCCTCGCCACCGAGGCGACCGCGCTCTGCCACGGGCGCGCGGTGGCCGAGGAAGCCGCGGAGACCGCGCGCCGCACCTTCGAGGGCGGCGAGGCGGCGGAAACCCTGCCGGGGATCGACATTCCCACGGCCGAGCTTGAAGCCGGCATTCCCGCCTTCGCCCTGCTGGTGAAAGCCGGGCTCGCCGCCAGCAATGGCGAGGCGCGCCGGCTGATCCGCGGCGGCGGCGCGCGGCTGAACGACGCCCCGATCGCCGACGAGGCGCACACGATCACCCTCGCCGACGTGATCGACGGCGCGGCCAAGCTCTCGGCCGGCAAGAAGCACCACCGCCTGGTGCGCCCGGCATGAGCGCGCCGCCCTTCGTCACCCCCGCGCAGGAGAGCGCCGCCGCGGCGATCGCCGCCCTGCACGACGAGCTGTTCCTGTTCGATGACTGGATGGACCGCTACCAGTTCATCATCGAACTCGGCCAGTCGCTGCCCGCCTTCCCCGAGGCTCTGAAGACCGACGACCGGCTGGTGCCCGGCTGCCAGAGCCGGGTCTGGCTGGAGCCGAAGCTGGAAGGCGGGAAACTCTATTTCGCCGGCGCGTCGGACGCCGCCATCGTCAGCGGCCTCGTCGCCATGCTGCTGCAGGTCTATTCCGGCCGCACGCCCGCGGAAATCCGCGAAACACCGCCGGCCTTCCTCAAGGAATGGGGGCTGATCGGCGCCCTGTCCGGCAATCGCGGCAACGGCGTCGCGGCGATGGCCGAACGCATCCAGCGCTTCGCCGCCTCATAAGTCCGGCGCGCTGCCGCCGCTGATCTCGCGCACGATATAGAGCGGCCGCTGCTTGCTCTCCTCGTAGAGCCGGCCGAGATATTCGCCGATCATCCCGAGGGCGATGAGCTGCACCCCGCCGAGGAACAGGATGGCGACCAGCAGCGAGGGATAGCCCTGCACCGGGTTGCCGTAGGCCAGCTTGCGAAAGATCGTCACCGCCGCATAGACGAACGCGAAGACCGAGACGGCGAAGCCGAGATAGGACGCCAGCCGCAGCGGCGCGCTGGAAAACGAGGTCACCCCCTCCAGCGCGAAATTCCACAATTTCCAGTAATTCCACGTCGTCCGCCCGGCATGGCGCGGGGCGCGGTGATAGGTGATGGTCGCCGTGCGGAAGCCGATCCAGGCGAACAGCCCCTTCATGAACCGCCGCCGCTCCGGCAGCCGCTTCAGCGCCTCCAGCGCCGGCCGGGCGATCAGCCGGAAATCCCCGGTATCGCGCGGGATCGGCACATCGCTCAACCGGTTCATCACCCGGTAGAACATGTGGGCGGTGAAGCGCTTCACCGCGCCGTCGCCCTCGCGCGAGGCGCGTGTGGCGTTCACCACATCGTAGCCCTCGCGCCATTTCGCGAGCAGCGCCGGAATCACCTCGGGCGGGTCCTGCAGGTCGGCGTCGAGCGGAATCGCCACCGCGCCGCGCGCATGGTCGAGTCCCGCGGTCAACGCCGCCTCCTTGCCGAAATTGCGCGACAGGTCGATCACCCGCACCCGCCCGTCGCGCGCGGCGATGCGCTGCAGCGCCGCAAGCGTGGCATCGCGGCTGCCATCGTTCACGCAGACCAGTTCCCAGTCCTCGCCGAGACCATCGAGCACGGCGGCGAGCCGGTCGAACAGCGGGACGACATTCTCGGCCTCGTTGTGAAACGGCACCACGACGGAAACCGTCACCGGCCATCCCGTCGCTGACATGCCGCGCCTTTTTTCTGACGCAACCTGAGTCCCGCGCCGTCTCAAATCCTGTAAAATCTGGGGAATATCCGAAAATTCAGACATTGTCCGCACGGCCCTCGTCGCTACCGGATGCTAACGGCAAAATCGGGCAGCGGCAAACTGTTTCCGCGCGGCGCCCGCTCGGTTCCATCGCCCGGCCCGCAAGGACGGGATGGCCGATCGAGGAAGCGAGCCTGCCATGAAATCATGAGCAACGCGTTAACGCGTGGAACGGCGGGTCATTGTCCTGTCGCCGTCCGGCGGGGCCGCGCCGCGATGCGTTGCCTTCGCCGCGCTTGTTTGCCAAGTGAGGCGGCACGCATAACCGCCGGAGCCGCCATGACCCCGCTGATCGCCGTCCTCTTCGCCATCCTGCAAGGGGCGACCGAGTTGTTCCCCGTCTCCAGCCTCGGCCATGTGGTGATCGTCCCCGCCCTGCTGCACTGGCCCATCGACCAGGCCTCGCCCTCGTTCCTGCCCTTCGTCGTCATGCTCCATGTCGGCACCGCGACGGCGCTGCTGCTCTATTTCTGGCGCGAATGGTGGGCGATGCTCGCCGGCCTGCTCGGCCGCGGCGAACCCGGCGAGGTCGATGCCCAGCGCGGCCTGCTGCTGCGCCTCGTCGTCGCCACGCTGCCGGCGGTGGTCATCGGCTTCGCGCTGAAAAAGCCGATCCAGCACCTTTTCGCCAGCCCCGAGATCGCCGCCGCCTTCCTCGTGGCCAACGGCGCGGTGCTGGTCATCGGCGAACGGCTGCGCCGCCGCCGCGCCGGAAACGGCTTCGGCATCGGCCAGCTCACCCTCCGCGACTCGCTGGTGATCGGCCTGTTCCAGTGCCTCGCCTTCCTGCCCGGCCTGTCGCGCTCGGGCTCGGCGATCGTCGGCGGCCTGACCCGCGGGCTCGACCACGAGGCCGCCGCCCGCTTCGCCTTCCTGATGGCCACCCCGGTCATCGCCGGCGCCGCCGTGGTCGAGGTGCCGCATCTGCTGCACCACGCCGCCGCCGCGCGCGGCATGTTCGGCACCGCCGTGCTCGCCGCCATCGTCGCCGGTGTGGTGGCCTATCTCTCGACCGCGTTCCTGATGCGCTATTTCCGCAATCACGACCGCTGGGCCCTCGGCCCCTTCGCCGCCTATTGCGCCCTGTTCGGCACGCTGAGCCTGATCCTGATCCCGTTCGGCGCCTGATGGCAACGGCGCGCCCCGACATCGTCCGGCTGATGGGCGCGCGCGGGGCGCGCAGCATCGCCCAGGGCGCGCTGGTGGTCGATTTCGCGCTCTATGTCACCAAACTCGGCTGGAGTGCGGCGTTCCTCGGCGTCGTCTTCGCCCTGTCGATCCTGTTCGCCGTCGCGGTGACGACGCTGGTCGGCCCGGCGAGCGACCGCTTCGGCCGCAAGCGCTTCGTCCTCGTCTACGAGGCGA
>JAJZFF010000064.1 GCA_021805485.1 Pseudomonadota bacterium | reverse complement strand
ACCTTCCGCCGCCTGCGCGAGCGCTTTTCCAGCCCCGAGGAGGCGCTGGACGCGCTGCCCGCCCTCGCCCGCCAGGTCGGAAGGCGGGGCAGCCTGCGGGTTCCCCCGTCGGCTGAAATCCGCCGCGAACTCGACCGGCACGAGGCGCTTGGCGCCCGCCTGATCTTCCTCGGCGACCCCGATTATCCGCCGCTGCTCGCCCTGCTGCCGGATGCGCCGCCGGTCATCGCGGTGAAGGGCGATGTCGCCCTGCTCCACCGGCCGATCGTCGCCGTGGTCGGCGCGCGCAACGCTTCGGTCAACGGACGGCGGATCGCCGCCGACATCGCCGGCGAGCTCGCCGCCGCCGGCCATCCGGTGGTCTCCGGCCTCGCCCGCGGGATCGACGCGGCGGCGCACGAGGCGGCGCTGCGCGAGGGCACCACCATCGCCGCCATCCCCGGCGGGCTCGACATGGCCTATCCGCCCGAGCACCGCGACCTGCAGGCCCGCATCGCCGAAGCCGGCGCGGTCATCGCCGAGGCGCCTCCCGGCACCGCCCCGCTCGCCCGGCACTTCCCCAAGCGCAACCGCATCATCGCCGGCCTCGCCCTCGGCGTCGTCGTGATCGAGGCGGCGCTGCGCTCCGGCAGCCTGCTGACCGCCCGCTACGCGCTGGACTACGGCCGCGAACTCTTCGCCGTTCCCGGCTCGCCGCTCGATGCGCGCGCCCGCGGCGGCAACGACCTGATCCGCCAGGGTGCCTGGCTCGCCGAATCCGCCGCCGACATCCTCGCCAACCTGCCGGATCGGCCCGGCGCGCTGTTCCCCGACGCGCGAATCGCCGCCCCGCCGCCGGGCCTCGGCGAGCCGCCCGAAGCGGCGCCGGAGACCGGCGACGAACTCGACCGCGCCCGAAGCGAAATCCCCCGGCTGCTTTCGGCCAGCCCGGTCAGTGTTGACGAACTGGCAAGGCACTGCCAGTTCTCGACCTCGGCCATGACCGCCGTGCTGACCGAGCTCGAACTTGCCGGCCGGATCGAAACCCTGCCGGGCAACCGGGTCTGTCTGCTCTCCGAGTGCTGAACGGGATACCGCGCTTACATGAATGCCATCGTCGTCGTCGAATCTCCGGCCAAGGCCAAGACGATCAACAAGTATCTCGGCGACGGGTTCACCGTCCTCGCCTCCTTCGGCCATGTCCGCGACCTGCCGCCGAAGGACGGCTCGGTCCGCCCGGACGAGGATTTCGCGATGTCCTGGGAGGAGGATGCCCGCGGCGACCGCCAGGTCGCGGCCATCGCCAAGGCGCTGAAAGGGGCGGACACGCTCTACCTCGCCACTGACCCGGACCGCGAGGGCGAGGCGATTTCCTGGCATGTCCGCGCCATGCTCGAGGCGCGCAACGTGCTGAAGGGCAAGCAGGTCCACCGCATCACCTTCAACGAGATCACCAAATCCGCGGTGCAGGCCGCGCTGCGCGCCCCGCGGGACCTCGACACCCCGCTGATCGAGGCCTATCTCGCGCGCCGCGCGCTCGACTATCTGGTCGGCTTCACCCTCTCGCCGGTGCTCTGGCGCAAGCTGCCCGGCAGCAAGAGTGCGGGGCGCGTGCAGTCGGTCGCGCTGCGGCTGATCTGCGAGCGCGAGGCCGAGATCGAGCTGTTCCGCCCGCGCGAATACTGGACCATCGAGGCCGAATTCCGCACCCCGGCCGGCGCGCCGTTCCGCGCCCGGCTCACCCATCTCGACGGCCGCAAGCTCGACCAGTTCGACCTTGCGGACAAACAAGCCGCCGACGCGGCGAAGGCGGCGGTCGAGCGCGGCGCCTTCAGCGTCGTCTCGATCGAGAAGAAGCGTGTCCGCCGCAATCCGCCGCCGCCCTTCACCACCTCGACCCTGCAGCAGGACGCCTCGCGCAAGCTGCACATGACGGCGCAGTCCATCATGCGCACCGCCCAGCAACTCTACGAGGGTGTGGAGATCGGCGGCGAGACGGTCGGCCTGATCACCTATATGCGAACCGACGGCGTGCAGATGGCGCGCGAGGCGATCGGCGCCGCCCGCCAGCAGGTGAAGGACGCGTTCGGCGCGAACTACCTGCCCGCCGCCCCGCGCGAATACCAGTCGAAGGCGAAGAACGCGCAGGAAGCCCACGAGGCGATCCGCCCGACCGATTTCACCCTCACCCCCGAGCGCGCCGCCCGCCACCTCTCGCCCGAGCAGGCGCGGCTCTACGAGCTGATCTACAAGCGCGCTTTGGCCTCGCAAATGCAGTCCGCCGAGCTGGACCAGACCACGGTCGACCTCGCCGATGGCGCCGGCACCACCCTGCGCGCCACCGGCTCGATCCTCGCCTTCGACGGCTTCCTCAAGCTCTACCGCGAGGGGATGGACGAGGACCCGGAGGACGAAACCGCGCGGCTGCTGCCGCCGATGGCGAAATCCGACCCGCTCGCCGGCGGGCCGGTGGCCGCCGAGCAGCATTTCACCCAGCCGCCGCCGCGCTTTTCCGAGGCCACCCTGGTCAAGCGGATGGAGGAGCTCGGCATCGGCCGTCCCTCGACCTATGCCTCGATCCTGACCGTGCTGCGCGAGCGCAACTATGTGCGGATGGAAAACCGCCGCTTCATCCCCGAGGATCGCGGCCGCCTGGTCACCGCCTTCCTGGTCAGCTTCTTCGCCCGCTACGTCGAGACCGGCTTCACCGCCAACCTCGAGGAAAAGCTCGACGAGGTCTCCGACGGCCGGCTCGACTGGCGGTCGGTGATGCGGGATTTCTGGAGCGACTTCTCCGGCGCCGTCGAGCAGATCAAGGATCTCAAGATCTCCGACGTGATCGACGAGCTGGATGAGGAACTCGGCCCGCATTTCTTCCCCGCCCGCGAGGACGGGTCCGACCCGCGGGTCTGCCAGGCCTGCGGCAACGGCCGGCTCGGCCTGCGGCTCGGCCGCTTCGGCGCCTTCATCGGCTGCTCGAACTATCCCGAGTGCCAGTATACCCGCCGCCTTGCCGTCGAGGGCGGCGAGGACGAGGGTGACCAGCTGCGCGACGGGATGAAGCAACTCGGCGAGAACGCCGAGGGCATTCCCGTCACGCTTCGGCGCGGCCCCTATGGCCTCTATGTCCAGCTCGGCGAGCCGGACCCGGAGGACAAGAAGGCGAAGCCCCGCCGCGCCGCCCTGCCGCGCGGCATGAGCGGCGAGACGATCACGCTGGAACAGGCGATCGGCCTGCTCTCGCTGCCGCGCGTGATCGGCGTGCATCCCGAAACCAGGCAGGAAATCCAGGCCGGCATCGGCCGGTTCGGCCCCTATGTGAAGATGGGCCCCATCTTCGCCTCGCTCGACAAGGATGACGACGTGCTCGCCGTCGGCCTCAACCGCGCGGTGATGGTGCTGGCGAAGAAGCAGGAAGGCATCCGCGATCTCGGCCCGCACCCGAAGGACGGCGAGAGCGTGACCGCGCGCAAGGGCCGCTTCGGCCCCTATGTCCAGCACGGCAAGACGGTCGCGACCCTGCCGCGCGGCAGCGAACTCGGCGCCGTGACGCTCGACGAGGCGGTCGCCCTGCTCGCCGAGAAGGGCAAGACGCTGGCGCCGCGCGGCCGCAAGGGCGCAAAGCCCGCAGCAAA
>JAJZFF010000627.1 GCA_021805485.1 Pseudomonadota bacterium | reverse complement strand
TGTCCGGTCGTGTGTTCGTCATGCGTCATCGTGGTGTCTCTCAAATTTAACGGATTTGGCCGAAATCGGAGGCCTGACGGGATGGAGAATGCACTCGCCCCCGACAGTCCGGGCACGATGACGCTGGTCGGTGCTGCCGGATACTGTTAAATAGTCATCAAAATGCTGCGAAAATTGCATCACTTCATGGAGCCGTCTGATGCGCCACCTGACGTCGCTGCGTTACATTGAGGTCGTCGCGAAATCCGGTTCCATCCGACGGGCGGCGGAGAGTCTGTCCATCAATTCCACGGCACTCGGGATGGAGGCCGAACTGGGCGTGCCGATCTTTGAACGTCTGCCGCGAGGCGTCAGGCTATCGGCGGCCGGGGAGATCCTGCTTCAGCATATCCGCGAGCAACTGGGCGACATGGAGCGGGTGAAGGGCCTGATCGCCGACCTTTCCGGCGAACGGCGAGGCCATGTCTCGATCGCCTGCAGTCAGGCGCTACTACCATTTTTCCTGCCGGGGCAGATATCGATCTACCGCCGCGCGCATCCTGGCGTGACCTTCAGTGTCCACGTCCGGGATCGTGACGAGGCCGAGCAGGCGCTTGTTTCTCACGAAGCCGATATTGCAATCGTGTTCGAGCCGGTTCGCGTGTCGGATCTCGAACTTCTGCTGGGAGTACGCCAGCGGATCCAGGTCGTCCTCCATCCAGAACATCCGCTTGCGGCAAAGCCGACACTGCGGCTGCGGGAGTGCCTGGCATTTCCGATTGCCCTGCCAACCGCACCATACGGGGTCAGGCAGCTTCTGGAGAACGCGACCCGGCGAAGCTCACTCAGACTGGCGCCGGTCGTCGAATCGGACAGTTTCGAATTCCTGTGCCGCCATGCTCTGGAAGAGAGGATCGTTACCTTCCAGATCCCCCTCGGTCTGCCGCCGGATGACACGCCGAGTCTTGTGCGTCGGCCGCTTGATCCCCGGGATCTTCCTGACGGAAACGTCTATATCGGCCAATTGAAGGGCCGGATTTTGCCGGTCGCTGCTTCCCGCTTCTGCGCGCAGATCACGTCGGCTTTCGCGGAGCGCTTCGAATATTTCTGAAGTGCCTTTGTGAATGCGGGCGCGGGACAGCAATCAACGTCTTGTGATATTCGCCCCAACCTTCGCCGCGCGTGCGACCATCGACCCACGTCTCGCCTACGTTGACATGCGGGTTGCCGTCATGTCAGTCAAAAGATCGCTGGGTCCCACAGGGGCTGTCACTCATCATCCTTCACCGACAACTGGATGGGTAACTAGGCCCCAAATTTAATGCCAACGATGACGGTATGGAAGCGTCACCTTAACGCACCATGGTG
The DNA here is from genome assembly GCA_021805485.1 of Pseudomonadota bacterium. Next base: position 2,196 of record JAJZFF010000627.1, on the reverse strand, counting down.
ACAACCTGCTTCAGCCTGCCGCGATCGCAGAGAGCAGTTCGAACATCATCGTCGCCCCGGCGAGCGCAGTGATGCCGCCGACATCGAGCGGCGGGGACACCTCGACGACATCCGCCCCGATGATGGGCAAGCCCGCGAGGCCGCGGACCATTCTCTGCGCCTCCCGCGTTGTGAATCCACCGATCTCCGGCGTGCCCGTCCCCGGCGCCGCCGAAGGGTCGATGCAGTCGATATCGAACGAGACATAGACCGGCGCTTCGCCGACCACCCGCCGCGCCTCCTCGATAATCGCGCGTGGCCCAAGATCCATCGCCTCCTCCATCTCGATGATCCGGAACCCGGCGTCGCGCGCGAAATCCAGATCCCCTTTGCTATACACTGAACCGCGAATGCCGATCTGCACCGTCCGCTCCGGGATGATCAACCTCTCCTCCACCGCCCGCCGGAACGGCGTGCCATGCGTATATGGGTTGACCCCGAAATAGCCCGGGCCGGTGTCTGAATGACTGTCGAAATGGATCAGCGCCACCGGGCGGTCCTTGGCCAGCGCCCTGAGGATAGGCAGGCTGATCAGATGATCCCCGCCCGCCGCAATCGGCACCGCCCCCGCTGTCCTGACATCGGCGAAGAACGCCTCGATCATCTCCAGCGTTTCCCGGATGTCGAAGGGATTGGTCGGGCAGTCGCCGATATCGGCCACGCTTAGCCGCTCATAGGGGGCGACGCCATTGGCGTTCACCCGCCTGATCAGCGCGGACTGGCTGCGCATTTCGCGCGGCCCGTGCCGCGTGCCCGGCCGGTTCGTCGTCGCCCCGTCATAGGGCACTCCCGCGAACACCACGTCATGTCCAACCGCACTCGCCGCCACGGGCAGACGCATGAAGGTGGCGATCCCCGCATAGCGCGGCACCACGGTCGCATCCACCGGGCCATCGTTCCGAACGTCATTCATCAGAGACTGAACTCCTTTCTGAGTGCGGCCGCCATCAGGCGCACATGGTCATCCATCAGCCAGCCGCCTTTCTCCGCACTTGCCCCCTGGGCCCGCGCCAGCACGCCCGAAGCCGGCACCAGCTCAAGGTGCGGTGGCCAGCGATCATAGGGGGGAAATTGCGCCGGTCCATCATCCGGAACCTTGTCCATCTCGACCAGATCGGCCCGCAACAGCAGCATCAGCGAAGTTTCGAGCAGGCTTGCATGTTCATGTTCTTCTTCTTCGACCTGTTCATCGACGCTGTGAAGCGCCAGGCAAAGGAGAAATCCTGAGCCGGCAGAGGTTCGACCGACTGGACGATCCGCTGCCGACACCGCCAATGCCGCCCCACAGACAGCAATCGCTATTATTAGAACATAAAGTGGTCAAATAGAGATTATAAAATAATCAATATGGTAATAATTTAACATGTAATATTCCGAACGGATTAGAGCATAAGCATTTTTCAGGAATACAGCGGGGCGTATTGTGGCACGGAGTTTGCTGGTGTCATGGCGCGTGTGGGGAGTACGCCATGAAGTCTCGCATTTTTCGCTATCCGGACGGCATCCTGCCGAACCTCTTCGCCCTGACTTATGCCGTATTCGGCTGGCTGGCCGGGATCGTCCTGATCGCCGCGGCCCAGCCGCCCGGCAAGATCTGCGGAATCCTGCTGATCGCCCATGCGCTGGCGATCAGCGCCTATCTCATTCACGAATGCCAGCACGGCACGATCTTCGCGACCGCGCGCGCCAACGACCGTCTCGGCGCCGCGCTCGCCTGGATGTCGGGGGCGTGCATCGCGCCCTATGCCGGGCTGAAGGAAAAGCACCTCCGCCACCATGCCGACCGGCTGGATGTCGTCAGTTTCGACTATCGAGCAGAACTGGCGGCCGGTCCGGCCTGGTTCCGCCGCGCCATGCTCGCGCTGGAATGGGCCTATGTCCCTGCCGTCGAACTTCTCATGCGCGCCTTCATGATCCGCAGCCGGTGGCGCGCCGGCGAGGCGGCACGCCGCGCGGTGGCGGGTGTGCTCGCGCTGCGCCTCGCCGCCTTCGCCGGCCTCGCCGCGGTCTCGCCCTGGGCGGTGCTCTGCTACGCGATCGCCTACTGCATATTCCTGCACATCCTGCGGTTCCAGGATGCATTCCAGCACACGTTCGATCTCTATCACGCGGCCGATTACGCGCCCGCGCCACACGATCCGGTGCGCGACCGTGCCT
>JAJZFF010000182.1 GCA_021805485.1 Pseudomonadota bacterium | reverse complement strand
CGGTGCCGCCGCGGACATGGGCGATGGCGAAGATCCAGCCGCGATCGACCAGCGAGAGGATCGAGGTGCGGAACCACGGCTCCATCGGGATGCCATAGGCGCCGTAGCCGTAGAGCAGCAGCGGGGCGGCGCCATCCAGCGCCTGGCCGCGGCGCTTCAGCACTGTCACCGGAACCGACGCGCCATCCGCCGCCGTCGCGTCGATGCGGCTTGTTTCATAGCCCGCGGGGTCGTGGCCGGAGGGGATCTCCTGGGTCTTGCGCAGGATCGCCGCGCGGGTGGCGAGATCGTAGTCGAAGGTCTGGCGCGGCGTGGTCGGCGAGGAATAGACGTAGCGGATCGTCCAGGTGTCGTATTCGAGGCCGGGTTCGGCGCGCAGCACATAGGCCGGCTCGTCCTGCGCGATGTCCCATTCGGCGCCGTCCTCGCGCGGGGCGACGATGATGCGGGTGTTCGCCTCGATGCGTTCGAGCCGGACGATGTGGTGTTTCAGCGCGAAGGCGCCGACGAGGTAGCGGCCCGGCCGGTGCGGCACGAGGTCGCGCCAGCTGGCGCGGCCCGGGGCATCGAGCGGCGCCTCGACCAGCTTGAAATCCACCGCGCCGTCGGCGTTGGTGCGGATGACCAGCCGGTCGCCGGCATCCTCGACATCGTAGCGGATGCCGGCCCGGCGCGGCTCGATGACCGTGGGCGCGGCGGTCGGGTCGCCGCCGGGGATGCGCCAGACCTCGCTGGTGTCCTGATTCCCGGCCGAGATCAGGATCGAGCCGCCGGACAGGCTGGTCTCGACGCCGAGGAAGAAGCCCGGATCGGGCTCGGCGTAAACCAGCGTGTCGCCGCCATCGGCGAGGGCGCGGCGGAACACTTTCGTCGGCCGGCCATGATCGTCGCGGAACACCCAGAAGATGAAGCGCGTGCAGGGCGAGAAGGTGAAATCGCCGCTGGCGGAGCCGATCGGCGGGGTCACCTCGGCGCCGGTTTCGATCTCGCGGACATGGATGCGGTAGACTTCCGAGCCCTGCGTATCCTCCGCCCAGGCGAGCAGGCGGTGATCTTCGCTGTGCGCGACCGCGGGGGCGGAGAAGAAGGCGTGGCCCTTCGCGCGCGCCGGCAGGTCGAGCAGCACCTGCTCGGCGCCGCCGGCGCGAGGCGTGCGGGCGATGACCGGATGCTCGGCGCCCGGATCGAAGCGGCGGTAATAGGCGTAGGGGCCGTGCGGCGCGGGCACGGTCGAGTCGTCGTCCTTGATCCGGCCCTTCATTTCGGCGAGCAGCGTCGCCTGGAGGTCTTTCGTGCCGGCAAGCACGGCGTCGGTATAGGCGTTCTCGGCAACGAGATGGGCGCGGATCTCGGCATCGAGGGCGGCGGGGTCGCGCAGCACCGCCTGCCAGTTGGGATCGCGCAGCCAGGCATAGTCATCCGTCCGCACCCGGCCGAGCTGCTCGATGCGGACCGGCTTGCGCGCGGCCACCGGCGGGGCGGGGTGCGGCGCGTTCTGCTCGTTCATGGGGGCGCTCCGGTTAGAGCATCATCCGATCAGATGGGATCATCTGATCGGATAAAGATGCTCTGGTGATCAACAAGATAGAGCACGACATCCGATCCGGAAGGATCGGAACGTGCTCTAGAACAGGCCGTGGATCGCGCCATCGGCGTCGAGCCCGATCGACTCGGCGGCGGGGATGCGCGGCAGGCCGGGCATGGTCATGACATCGCCGGCGAGGGCGACCACGAAGCCGGCCCCGGCGGAGAGGCGGGCATCGCGGATCGGCAGGGTGAAGCCGGAGGGCGCGCCGCGCCGCGCCGGATCGGCGGTGAAGCTGTACTGCGTCTTGGCGACGCAGACCGGCAGGTGGCCGTATCCCTGCGCCTCGAACCGGGCGAGGCGCTTGGCCGCCAGCGGCGACAGCTCGATGTCGTCGGCGCCGTAGATGCGCTGGGCGATGGTGCGCAGCTTGTGCGGCAGCTGCATGTCGTCCGGGTAGAGCGGGGCGAAGCGGGCGGATTTCGCGTCGATCGCCTCGATCACCGCCCGCGCGAGGCCGGCGGCGCCGGCGCTGCCATCGGCCCAATGGGTGCAGAAGCAGACCCGCGCCCCGCCATCCTCGTCGAGCGCGGCGCGAAGCGCATCGCGCTCGGCCTCGGTATCGGTGACGAAGCCGTTGATGGCGACGATCACCGGCAGGCCGAAGGCGCGCATGGCGGCGACGTGGCGGCGCAGGTTGGCGGCACCGCGCGCGACCGCGCCGGGATTCTCGGCGCCGAGATCGGCCTTGGCCACGCCGGCATGCATCTTCAGCGCCCGGATCGTCGCGACGACGACGGCGCAGGACGGCGCGAGCCCGGCCTGCCGGCACTTGATGTCGAGGAATTTCTCGCCGCCGAGATCGGCGCCGAACCCGGCCTCGGTCACCACGATGTCGGCCAGCTTGAGCGCGGTGCGGGTGGCGATGACCGAGTTGCAGCCATGGGCGATGTTGGCGAAGGGCCCGCCATGGACCAGTGCCGGCGTGCCTTCCAGCGTCTGCACCAGGTTGGGTTGCAGCGCGTCGCGCAGCAGGGCGGCCATGGCGCCGACGGCCTTGAGATCGGCCGGGGTGACGGGCGAGCCGTCGCGCCGCTCGGCGACGACGATGCGGGCGAGGCGGCGTTGCAGGTCGTCGAGATCGCGGGCGAGGCAGAAGATCGCCATCACCTCGGAGGCGACGGTGATGTCGAATTTCTGCTCGCGGGCGGCGCCGTTCGCCCCCTCGCCGAGGCCGAGAACCGTCTGGCGCAGCGCGCGGTCGTTCATGTCGATGGCGCGGCGGAAGGCGATCCGGCGCGGGTCGATGCCCAGCTCGTTGCCCCAGTAGACATGGTTGTCGAGCATCGCGGCGAGCAGGTTGTTGGCGCTGGTGATGGCGTGGAAATCGCCGGTGAAATGCAGGTTGATCTCCTCCATCGGCGCGACCTGGGCGCGGCCGCCACCGGTCGCGCCGCCCTTCTGGCCGAAGCACGGGCCGAGCGAGGGCTCGCGCAGCGCGATCATCGCGTTTGCCCCCGCGGCGCGCAGCGCATCGCCGAGGCCGATCGACGTCGTCGTCTTGCCCTCGCCCGCCGGTGTCGGGCTGATGCCGACGACAAGCACCAGCGCGCCGTCCTTCCGGCTGTCGAGCGTGCGGATGAAGCCGGCATCCACCTTGCCCTTGAACCGGCCATAGGGGATCAGCGCCTCGGCCGGTATGCCGGCGGCGGCGGCGATCTCGCCGATCGGGCGCAGGCGTGAAGCGCGCGCGATGTCCAGATCCGAGGCCATGAACCCTCCCGTTTTGTCTTTTCGTGTTATGTCCGCGGGGGCGCCGGGAAGGCAAGGCTTGCCGGGCGACGTCCCGCACCGGTAAATAGCGCTCATGACATTGCCGTTCTCCTTCCCGGCCTGGATGCCCGCCTGGCTCGGGCTGGTGCTGCTGCTCGTCGGCCTGCTCTATGCGCTGGCGATGCTGGCGATGCCGTTCTCGGTGTTCGGCGTGAAATCCCGGCTGGAGGCGATCGAGGAACAGCTCG
>JAJZFF010000308.1 GCA_021805485.1 Pseudomonadota bacterium | reverse complement strand
GCCACGCCCTATTGCGGCGACGCGCATTTCACGGATTGGCCGCAGACGCTGGCGGCCCTCGGCGTGCTCGGCGCCGAACGGCTCGTGCCCGGGCGCGGGCGCAGCCTCATCGGCGCCGCGGAGGTGAGGGAGGGGATCGCCGGTACCGCCGCCTTCACCTCCGACCTGTTCGCCCTGGCCAAGGCGGGCGTCGCCAGGAAGCAGCCGCTCAACGAGCTCTATGCCGAGGCGATGGCGACGCTGCGGCCACGCTACGGGCACTGGGTGATCTTCGAGCATTGCATGCCGTTCAATGTCAGCCGCGCGTTCGACGAGGCGAGCGGCATCGACTGGCCGCGCATCTGGACCGCGGAGCGCGACCTCGAGATGTGGCGCGCGCTGGAGCAGGGCACGGCCATGAAATCGGCCGAGATCGAGGTGCAGCCATGACCTATGTCTACCCGCGCTACGATTACGAGCGGCCGGCCGAATTCAGTGGCGAGGCGGTGCGCCACCGTGTCGTGGTCGTCGGCGCGGGCATGGTCGGGCTCACGCTCGCGCTCGATCTCGCGCGCCGTGGCGTCAAGGTCGTCGTGCTCGACGATGACGACACCGTCTCCGAGGGCTCGCGCGCGATCTGTCTCGCCAAGCGCACGCTGGAGATTTTCGATCGGCTCGGCCTCGGCCCGCGGCTGCTCGCCAAGGGTGTCACCTGGAATGTCGGCAAGGTCTTCTTCCAGGACCGGCTGATCTACAGCTTCAATCTCCAGCCCGAGGAAGGGCACGAGTACCCGGCCTTCATCAATCTCCAGCAATATTACCTGGAGGAATGGCTGGTCGAGGCGTGCCGGGAGGCGGGCGTCGAATTGCGCTGGCGCAGCCGCGTCAGCGCCGTCGAGAACCATCCCGATCATGTCGCGCTGACGGTCACGACGCCGGATGGCAGCTACCGGCTGGAGAGCGAATGGCTGCTCGCCTGCGACGGCGCGCGCTCCTTCGTGCGTGAGGCGATGGGCCTGCCGTTCATCGGCAAGGTCTTCCGGGATCGCTTCCTCATCGCCGACGTCCGCATGCAGGCCGCGTTTCCGAACGAGCGCTGGTTCTGGTTCGACCCGCCGTTCCATCGCGGCCAGTCGGTGCTGCTGCACAAGCAGCCGGACGATATCTGGCGCATCGATTTCCAGCTGGGCTGGGGCGCGGATCCGGAGGAGGAGCGCCGTCCCGAGCGTGTCATCCCGCGCGTGCGCGCGATGCTCGGCGCGCATGTGCCGTTCGAGCTCGAATGGGTCAGCGTCTATACGTTTCGCTGCCGCCGGCTGGAGCGCTTCGTCCATGGCCGCACCATCTTCGCCGGCGATGCGGCGCACCAGGTCAGTCCGTTCGGCGCGCGTGGTGGCAATGCCGGGGTGCAGGACGCCGACAACCTCGCCTGGAAACTCGCCGCCGTGCTCGAGGGCCGCGCCGGACCGGCGCTGATCGCAACCTACGACGAGGAGCGCATCGCCGCGGCGGAGGAGAACATTCTCAACTCCACCCGCAGCACCGATTTCATCACGCCGAAAACCAAGGCCGCGCAGGCTTATCGCGATGGCGTGCTGGGGCTGGCCGAACATTTCCCCTTCGCCCGGCCGCTGGTCAATTCCGGGCGGCTCTCGCGCCCGGCGGTGCTCGCTTCGAGCCCGCTGAACGTCCGCCGCTCACCGGAATGGCGGGACGCATTGCCACTCGGTGCGCCTGCGGCGGACGCGCCGGTGCGGCACGGGGAGACGGAGTCGTGGCTGCTGCACCATTGCGCCGGCCCCGGCTTCACCCTGCTCGGGTTCGGCGCCGAGGCGAGGCTCGTGGCCGAATCGCTGACCTCCCTGCCGGTCGCGCTGGTCCATGTCACGCCGGAGGCGGGCCCGGCGGCGCCGGGCGTGACGCGGCTGTGGGACCGCGACGGTCTCGCGCGCAGCCGCTACGGCACGCCGCCCGGCGGCTGCGTGCTGCTGCGCCCGGACCAGCATGTGCTGGCCCGCTTCGCCCGCTTCGATCCGGAGGCGATCCGCGCCGCGCTCGCCCACGCCTACGCGCCACGCCACGCCGCCCATCGGGAGCATGTCGGATGAGCCTGAACACCGAACCGCGCCTGGCTGATCCGGACGGGCTGTTCGCCGCCCTGATGGAGGCGCACCGGGACCTCGACCCCGCCGCGTCGCGCCGTTTCGACGCCCAGCTCGTGCTGCTGCTCGCCAACCATATCGGCGACGATACCGTGATCCATGCGGCGATCGGCATCGCCCGCTCGCTGTTGCCCGCGCAAATGGAAGCCTCGGAGGCTTCGGAAGAGGGGGACGTGCCATGAACGTCGCGCTGCGCTCGGCTGGGACCGCGTCCAGCCTCGCCTATCTCTCCGGCTTCGGCAACGAGTTCGCTTCCGAGGCGCTGGCCGGCGCCCTGCCCGAGGGCCAGAACTCGCCCCAGCGCGTGCCGCACGGGCTCTATGCCGAGCAGTTCTCGGCCACCGCCTTCACCGTGCCGCGTCGGGAATCGCGCCGCAGCTGGCTCTATCGCATCCGGCCCTCGGCGCTGCATGGCAGCTACCGGCGCATCGAGCAGGGCGCGCTGGCCGGCGCGCTCGCCGAGCCCGATCCGAACCGGCTGCGGTGGGATCCGCTGCCGATCCCGACGGCGCCGACCGATTTCCTCGCCGGACTGTCGACCATCAGCGCCAACGCGGCGCCGGATTCTCCCGCCGGCGTCAGCGTGCACGTCTATGCCGCCAATCGCTCGATGCTGCGCGCCTTCTTCGATGCCGACGGCGAGCTGCTCATCGTGCCGCAGCTCGGGCGGTTGATGCTGGTCACCGAATGCGGCCGGCTGGAGGTGGCGCCGGGCGAGATCGCCGTCGTCCCGCGCGGGATGAAGTTCCGCGTCGATCTGCTCGACGATGAAGCGCGCGGCTATGTCGCGGAAAATCACGGCCCCGCGCTGCGCCTGCCGGATCTCGGCCCGATCGGTGCCAACTGCCTGGCCAATCCACGCGATTTCCTCAGTCCCGTCGCCTGGTTCGAGGACCGCAGCGAACCCACCGAGCTGGTGCAGAAATATCTCGGCACGCTCTGGGCGACGACGCTGGGCCACTCGCCGTTCGATGTCGTCGCATGGCACGGCAACGCGGTGCCGTACAAATACGATCTGGCGCGCTTCAACACCATCGGCACCATCAGCTTCGATCATCCGGATCCGTCGATCTTCTGTGTGCTGACCGCGCCGACGCCGGTCGCCGGGGTGGCAACGCTGGATTTCGTCATTTTCCCGCCGCGCTGGATGGTCGCCGAGCACACGTTCCGGCCGCCATGGTTCCACCGCAACGTGATGAGCGAGTGCATGGGGCTGGTGAAAGGCGAATACGATGCCAAGGCGGGCGGTTTCGTCCCGGGGGGAATGTCGCTGCATCCGTGCATGAGCGCGCACGGGCCGGACGCCGTCTCCACCGAGCGCGCGATCGCTGCCGAGCTGACGCCGCAGAGGATCGACAACACCATGGCCTTCATGTTCGAGACCAGCCAGGTGCTGCGCCCGACGCGCTTCGCCATGCAGAGCGAGACGCTGCAGCGGGACTATAGA
>JAJZFF010000641.1 GCA_021805485.1 Pseudomonadota bacterium | reverse complement strand
GACGCGGTCGCCCTTCGCGATTCCGCGCGCCTGCAGGAAGCCGGCGAAGGCGCGGGCGCGGGCGTGGGTTTCGGCGTAGGTCATCGGCGTGCCGATGCTGACGAAGGCCTCGCGCGTGGCATAGGTCCGCGCCCAGGTTTCGAGCATGTGGTTGAGCGACGGCGTGCGCGCGAGCTCGTCGCCAATGTCGTGCGGCACCCCTTCGCGGTAGGAGGCGAACCAGATTCCGTCGGTTTGGACATTGTCCTGCATCGTATCGGTCATATCACTTTCCCTCAGCGCTCCACCACTGCGACGACACCCTGCCCGCCCGCGGCACAGATCGAGATCAGGCCGCGTCCGGCGCCCTTTTCGGCCAGCATCTTCGCCAGCGTCGCCAGAATCCGCCCGCCGGTCGCGGCGAAGGGATGGCCGGTGGCGAGCGAGCTGCCGTTGACGTTGAGCCGCGCGCGGTCGATGGCGCCGGGCGGGGCGTCGAGCCCGAGGCGGTCGCGCGCGTAATCGGGGCTTTCCCAGGCGGCCAGGGTCGAGAGCACCTGGGCGGCGAAAGCCTCGTGGATTTCGTAGAAATCGAAATCCTGCAGGGCGAGGCCGAGCTTGCCGAGCAGGCGCGGCACGGCATAGGCGGGCGCCATCAGCAGGCCTTCCTCGCCATCGACGAAATCGACGGCCGCCGCCTCGCCGGCGCGCAGATAGGCGAGAATCGGCAGGTTCCGCGCGCGCGCCCACTCCTCGGAGGCGAGCAGGACGACGGCCGCGCCATCGGTCAGCGGGGTGGAGTTGGCGGCGGTCATGGTGCCGCCCTTGCGGTCGAACACCGGCGGCATCGCCGCGAGCTTCGCCGGGTCGATGTCGGGGCGGAGATTGCCGTCCTTCGTCAGGCCGCGAAACGGCACGATGAGGTCGTTGAAGAAGCCGCGTCCGTAGGCGGCGGCGAGGTTGCGATGACTGGCGACGGTGAGCTCGTCCTGGGCGGCGCGGGGGATGCGCCAGCGTTTCGCCATCTGCTCGCAATGCTCGCCCATCGACAGGCCGGTGCGCGGCTCCGCGTTGCGCGGCAGCGCCGGGCGGAGCAGCATGGACGGGCGGATGCCGGCGAGGGTTTTCACCTTCTCGGCGGTGGTGCGGCCGCGATTGGCCTTGAGCAGCAGCTTGCGCAGCTTTTCGTTGAGCGCGATCGGCGCGTCGGACGTGGTGTCGACCCCGCCGGCGATGCCGGCGTCGATCTGGCCGAGGGCGATCTTGCTGGCGACCAGCAGGGCCGCTTCGAGCCCGGTGCCGCAGGCCTGCTGGATGTCATAGGCCGGGGTGTCGTGGCCGAGCGTGGTGGAGAGCACCGCCTCGCGGGTGAGGTTGAAGTCGCGGCTGTGCTTGAGCACGGCGCCGGCGACGACCTCGCCGAGCCGTTCGCCGCCGAGGCGGTAGCGGTCGACCAGGCCCTGCAGGGCGGCGGTCAGCATGTCCTGGTTGGAGGCCTCGGCATAGGCGGTGTTGGCGCGGGCGAAGGGAATGCGCGTGCCGCCGATGATCGCGACGCGGCGGAGCGAGGGGGCGGTGAGCATTGATGTCTCCATCAGGCGGCGGCGCGGAAGGCGAGCGTGCCGCGCAGATGCGGCTTCGTCTCGCGCCGGTCGCGCAGTTCGATCAGGCGGGTGCCGCCGGGCGGGCCGGCCATCAGGCAGGCGCCGCCGGGCAGGAAGGCGGGAGTTTTGAAGGCGATCGCGGCGGTGAGGGTCTCGACCGGGGCATTTGGCAGCAGGGCGGCGATGGCGCGGGCCTTGCTCCACATGCCGTGGGCGATCGGCCGGGGAAAGCCGAACAGCCGCGCCGCCGCCGCCGAGGTGTGGATCGGGTTGGCATCGCCCGAGACCGTGGCGTAGCGCCGGCCGAGGGAGGCCGGCAGGTCGAGCCGCAGCATCGTGGAGAGCGGGGCATCCGGCGTCGCCACCGGCTGGTGCGGGCGGCCCCGGATGTCGCGCGCGCCGAGGCGGAGATAGACGCTGCGGCTCTCCCAGACGAGGCTGCCGGCACGGAGCGCGCGGGTGTCGATCGCGAGGGCCTGCCCCTTGTCGTGGGCGAGCCAGCCGGCGAAGCGGGCCTCGATCTCCAGCGCGTCTGCGGACTCGAGGCGGACGTGCTGGCGGATGGTGTTTTCCAGATGCACGAGGCCGATGACCGGGAAGGGAAAACCGGGGCGCAGCAGCAGCGCCATGTGCAGCGGGAAGCCGAGGAGGTGCGGAAAGGTCGGCGGGATGCCGCAGCGCTCGCCGAAGCCGCAGAGCGCCGCGTAGGCATGGGCGCGGCGGGCGTCGATCACGGCGCGGCGGCGGAGCACCACGGGATCGGGCGCGCCGGCGGCGCCGCGGCGGAGCAGCGTGGCAAGGGCCCGGCGGCGGATGGCGCCGGCGGCGGGCACGGCCTTCAGCGTTTCCTGCGGCGCGGCGCGCCAGGGATCGGGGTCCGGCGCGGGCGCGATGTTGCCGGCCGGGATCGGGACGGCCTCCATCTCAGGCGCCCAGCAGGCTCTGGCCGCAGACGCGGACGATGTTGCCGTTGACCCCGGCGCTGCGCGGCTCGGCGAGCCAGAGGATGGTCTCGGCGACATCTTCCGGCAGGCCGCCCTGCCCCATCGCGTTCATCCGCCGTCCGGCCTCGCGGATGGCGAAGGGGATGGCGGCGGTCATCCGGGTCTCGATGAAGCCGGGGGCGACGGCGTTGATCGTGGCCCCGCGCGCGGCAAGGCGCGGGGCGAGCGCATCGACCATGCCGATCACGCCGGCCTTGGTCGCGGCATAGTTGGTCTGGCCGAGATTGCCGGCGATCCCGGCGATCGAGGAGACGCCGACGATGCGGCCGTTGGGCCCGAGCGCGCCGGCGCCGAGCAGGGCTTCGGTGATGCGCAGCGGGGCCAGCAGGTTGACCTGCATGACCTGGTCCCATTCGGCGCGGCTCATGCGGGCGATGGTGCGGTCGCGGGTGATGCCGGCATTATGGACGACGACGTCGTAGCCGCCATGGGTCGCGGCGTCCTCGAGGATCGCGGCATCCGAAGCGGGATCGGTGATGTCGAGGGCGAGGCGGCTGCCGCCGAGGCGCTGGGCGAGGGACAGCAGGTCGGCCCCGGCCTGGGGCACGTCGAGGGCGACGACCTTCGCCCCTTCGCGGGCGAAGGCTTCGGCGATGGCGGCACCGATGCCGCGGGCGGCGCCGGTGACGAGAACGCGGCGGCCCCGATGGGCGCGCGGCGCGGCTTCGGGCAGGTCCACGACCGGCGCCGCGACGTGGACGACCTGTCCCGAGACATAGGCGCTGCGGCGGGAGAGGAAGAAGCGGAGCGTGCTGTCGAGCGCGGCGGCATCGGCATCGGCGGCGACGCGGACGAGCTGCACCGCGATGTTGCGCCGCGCCTCCTTGCCGAGCGAGCGGGTGAAGCCTTCGAGGGCGCGCTGGGCGACCCTTGCATCGGCGTCGGCGCAGGTTTCCGGCGGCGCGCCGAGGACGACGATGCGGCCGTCCGGCGCGATCTCGCGGACGCAGTGGTGGAAGAAGGTGTAGAGCGCGTCGAGCCCGGCCGGATCGGCGATGCCGGTCGCATCGAAC
>JAJZFF010000275.1 GCA_021805485.1 Pseudomonadota bacterium | reverse complement strand
GACCTTGCAGATCGATCGACCAGCCGGTGAGGATGCGAGCGAAGCTGGTGACGTCCGCCTGGGTGAAGCCGCCATCGGCGCCGAGCGTGTGCAGTTCCAGACACTCGCGCGCGAGATTCTCGTTCAAGCCACGCCCCATGCGCAGCCCCGCCGGGCTGTCCGGGCCGACCGAGCCGACATTGTCGAGATAAATCAGCATCGCCGGGTGGCGCATCACGGCGAGGAGCATGTCCGCGAAGCGGCCCGTGACATGGGGGCGAATGGCCTCGCGCACATAGGCGCCGGCCACGGCGGCGACTCCGCCGTGGCGCAGGCTGACGGCAAAATGATTGCCCCAGAACCAGACCAGGCGCTCGCGAAAGGGCGCCTCGGTCGCCATCGCCGCCTGCATCTGCGCGGAGGTCTCGGCGCGGAGCAGGTCGCGCACACGCGTTGAGGCGGCAGGCGGGTTCTCGCGCCGCATGGCGCGCTCCTCGCGCAGGGTGGTCAGGCATGCGGCGCTGTCGGGCAGCGAGGGGAAGCGGATCGGGTCGGGCGCTTCGATCTGCTCGCGAAGCCATGCCGTCGGGTCGGCGGGAGCGGGTTCGGCTCCCTTTCGGCCGAGGCCGAAGCGAACGAGGGCATGCGCCACGTCGATCTCCATGGCCGCCGTGTAGCCCTGCCCCGGGCGCGCTGCACGTGAGAAAGCGGTAATGGCCGAACAACCTGGCAGGTCTGGACGCGGCGCACTTGCATTTCCGGGCGCGCTGCCGCATATGCCCGCTGCTTCTGCCGGGCAGGCGGGCGCAGGATCCTCCGGTTTCCACGCGTGGGGGTTCAGCCGACCAGAGCCGGGCGATCAGCTGCTGCAACGCCACCGGGCGCGCGGGAGGGTCTCGCGGCGCCCGTTCCGGTATGGAGGATGACCCGTGTCAGAGACGCCGCTTGCCAGGATCCGCAATATCGGGATCACCGCCCATATCGACGCCGGCAAGACGACGACCACCGAGCGCATCCTGTATTACACCGGCGTGTCATACAAGATCGGCGAGGTGCATGAGGGCAACACCACGACCGACTACATGGAGCAGGAGCGCGAGCGCGGCATCACCATCACCTCCGCCGCGGTCACCTGCGAGTGGAAGGGCAACCGGATCAACATCATCGACACGCCCGGCCACATCGATTTCAACATCGAGGTGAACCGCTCGCTGCGGGTGCTGGATGGCGCGGTGTTCATCATCGAAGGCGTGGCCGGCGTGCAGCCGCAGTCGGAGACCAACTGGCGCCTGGCCGACCGCTACAACGTCCCGCGCGTCATCTTCATCAACAAGCTCGACCGCACCGGCGCCGATTTCTTCCGCGCCTTCGCAACGCTGAAGGACAAGCTCGACATCGTCGCGCTGCCGCTGCAGTTGCCGATCGGCATCGAGGACAAGTTCGAGGGCGTCGTCGATCTGATCGAGATGAAGGCGATCATCTGGGAGGGCGGCGAGCTCGGCGCCAAGTACCACGATGCGCCGATTCCGGCGGACCTTCTCGAGCAGGCCAAGGAATACCGTCAAAATCTGCTCGATACCGCGCTCTCGGTCGACGACGCGGCCATGGAGGAATATTTCGAGCACGGCGACGTCGGCATCGAGACGCTGAAGCGCTGCATCAAGGCTGGCACCATCACCGGCGTTTTCCGCCCGGTGCTCTGCGGCACCGCCTTCAAGAACAAGGGCGTGCAGCCGCTGCTCGACGCGGTGGTGGACTATCTCCCCTCGCCGGTGGACGTGCCCGGCATCAAGATCGCGGCCGAGGAAGGCGAGGACGAGACCGCCGAGCGCCGCCGCATCAAGGCCGACCCGGCCGCGCCCTTCGCCGGCCTGGCCTTCAAGATCATCAACGACAAGTACGGCACGCTGACCTTCGTGCGGGTCTATTCGGGCACCCTGCGCTCCGGCGATTCCGTCCTCAACACCACCAAGAGCCATCGCGAGCGCATCGGGCGCATGTTCCAGATGCACGCTGACAAGCGCGCCGAGATCAAGGAAGTCTCGGCCGGCGACATTGCGGCCTTCGTCGGGCTCAAGGATACCGGCACCGGCGATACGCTGGCGGCGAACGAAGACCCGGTGGTGCTGGAGCGTATGGCCTTCCCGGTGCCGGTGATCGACATCTCGGTTGAGCCGCGCAACAAGGAATCGATCGAGAAGATGTCGCTCGGGCTGCAGAAGCTGGCCTCCGAGGACCCCTCGCTGCGGCTGCGTACGGACCAGGAAACGGGCCAGACCATCCTCTCCGGAATGGGCGAGCTGCATCTGGAAATCATCATCGACCGGCTCAAGCGCGAGTACAACGTCGAGGCCAATATCGGCGCACCGCAGGTCGCCTACCGCGAGACGATCAGCCGGCCTCACACCGAGATCTACACCCACAAGAAGCAGTCCGGCGGTTCCGGCCAGTATGCCGAGGTCAAGATCGTCTTCGAGCCTCTGGACCGCAACAGCGGTGTCGTTTTCGAGAACAAGGTGGTGGGCGGTTCGGTCCCGAAGGAATACATCCCGGCGGTGGAGAAGGGCATCCGCGTGCAGGCCGAAAGCGGCGTGCTCGCCGGCTTCCCCACGGTCGATTTCAAGTACACGCTGGTCGACGGCAAGTATCACGACGTCGACTCGAGCGCGCTGGCCTTCGAGATCGCGGCCAAAGCCTGCTTCCGCGACGGCATGAAGAAGGCCGCGCCGATCATCCTCGAGCCGGTGATGGACGTCGAGATCACCACCCCGCAGGACCATGTCGGCGACGTGGTCGGCGACATCAACCGCCGCCGCGGCATGATCCAGAACCAGGAGAGCTCGGGCTCGACAGTGATCGTGCGCGCCCATGTTCCCCTGAAGGAGATGTTCGGCTACATTTCCGATCTCAGGAGCATGACCAAGGGGCGCGCCTCGTTCACGATGCAGTTCCATCACTACGATCCGGTGCCGCGCAACATCGCCGAAGAGATCATGGCGAAGAGCGCCTGATGGAGGTCTGATGCAGGAGCCGCGTCTGCACTGGATGCGGGGGCAGGCGATCGAGGAAGCGGGGGCGGCACGGGCCCTCGAATGGATAGGTCTGGACGACGCGGGCGAACCCATCGCCCGCGTCGTTCGCATTCTGGGGCCGGTTGCGGCCGGCTGGCGCCACTACAGGGCCGTGGCGCTCGACACCGAGGCGCGCGTCGTGCAACTGCGCCCGCCGCCGCCGCAGGGCGCCTTCTGGCTCGCCTGCGTCGGCGGGCGCGTGGTCGGCCGCGCCGCACTGCCGTTGCAGGCGGTCCGCCGAGTCGAGGCCGCCCTCGGCGATTGAGGCTGCGTCACCCCGTGACGAGCGCGCAGCCGCCCTCCGCGAGCGGCCGGAATGCCTGGTCCGCCGGGATTGTGGCGGTGAGCGCGTAGCAATCCCAGGCGCTGCGGCTCTCCGCCGGGGACTTCACGCGGAACAGATAGGCGGGATGGATTTTACGCCCGTCGGCGCGGATCACCCCGGCGCCGAACGCGTCGTCGTCCGTCGGCGTGTGCTTCATCGCCGCCACCATCGTTCGGCCGGAGGCCTTGGCCCCGGCCGCACCGAGCGCGCTCGCGACCTTGAGATAG
>JAJZFF010000331.1 GCA_021805485.1 Pseudomonadota bacterium | reverse complement strand
GCTGACGCTGCCCGGCATGGCCGGCATCCTGCTCACGCTCGGCATGGCGGTCGATGCCAACATTCTCATCAACGAGCGCATCCGCGAGGAGGCGCGGGCCGGACGCGGGCCGGTGGCGGCGATGGAGGCGGGCTTCCAGCGCGCCTTCAGCACCATCCTGGACAGCAATGCCACCGCGCTTTTGGCGCATGTCATGCTGTTCGTGTTCGGTACCGGGCCGGTGCGCGGCTTTGCCGTCACCATCACCGTCGGCATCATCACCTCCCTGTTCACCGCCACCATGCTGGCCCGGCTGATCATGGTGCGCTGGTATGGGCGCCTGCGCCCCGCCGCACTTCCGGTATAGGACATCATGCTGATCCGTCCCCGCTTCCGCCTCGTTCCCGATGGCACGCGCATCGCCTTCATGCGCGGGCGCTTCCTGGGGCTCGCCGTCTCGGCCGTGCTGTCGCTGCTGTCGCTCGGCCTGTTCATCTATCCGGGGCTCAATCTCGGCATCGATTTCAAGGGCGGGATCGTGATCGAGGCGCGAACGCCGGGGCCGGCGGATTTCGCCAAGATCCGCGCCAGCCTGACGCGCGAGCACCTGGATACGACGGGCGTGCAGCGTTTCGGCGCCGAGGACGACGTGCTGATCCGCCTCGAGAGCCAGCCCAACGAGGCCGCGACCCAGGCCGCGGCGGATCGGGTGCGCCATGCGCTCGACCAGGCGGTTCCCGGCACCAAAGTCTTGCGCGTCGACGCCGTCGGCGCCTCCGTCTCGGCGGACCTGCTGCACGAGGGCATGCTCGCGCTCGCCATCAGCTTCCTGATGATCCTGATGTATATCTGGTTCCGCTTCGAATGGGAGTTCGCCGTCGGGGCGGTGGTGACGCTGCTGCTCGACATCACCAAAACCGTCGGATTTCTGGTGGTGACGCGGCTACAGTTCGATTTCGTCATGGTGGCCGCTATCCTGACCGTCCTCGGCTATTCCACCAACGACAAAGTCGTCGTCTATGACCGCATGCGCGAGAATTTGCGCAAGTACAAATCCATGCCGCTGCGGCAACTGATCGATCTGTCGATCAACGAAACGCTGAACCGAACGCTCGGCACCTCGATGACGGTGTTCCTCGCGAGCCTGCCGCTGGCGTTGTTCGGCGGCGAGACGCTGTCGGGCTTCGCGTGGACGATGCTGTTCGGCATCGTCGTCGGCACCTCGTCGTCGATCTTCATCGCCGCGCCGATTCTGCTCTTCCTCGGCGAACATCGGCTGCGCAAGGACGCGGTAGCAGCCCGGCCGGCGAAGCCGCCGGCGGCGGCATAGGCCTCAGCGCGGATAGGCCTCAGCGCAGCCTGGCCGGCGCCGGGGCGGCAAAGCGGTCGCGCCACGCGGGCTGCGCGTCCGGCACCGGCAGGGCGACCGCCTCGAACACACCCCGCGCGATGGCGCGCGCGACGGCGAGCGTCGCCGCGTGGCCCAGTTCGGTGAGTTCGCGCATCGGCTCGGCGAGCGGGCGGCGGCACGTGGCGGCCGCAAACATGGTATCGCCATCGAGCGGGGCATGTGCCGGCAGGATGGCGCGCGCGAGCCCGTCATGGGCCATGATCGCGAGCCGGTACGCCTGCGGCTTGGTCAGCACCGCATCGGTCACGACCAGGCCGATGGTCGTCGCCCCGCCCGGGGCGAATTTGGTGCGTGGCGCCCGCTCGGCGTCACTGAACCGGGCCGGCCAGCCGCGGCCGCCGAACTCCCCATCGCGCTCGAACGGCGCGGACCAGAAATGCGGCCCGTCGCCGATCGTCGCGCTGCCGAGCGCGTTGACCGCGACGATCGCGCCGACCCGATGGCCGCCGCGGGTGAGCTCGCTGGCCGAGCCGAGCCCGCCCTTGACGGTTGCCGTCGTCGCCCCCGTGCCAGCCCCGACGCTGCCGAGATCGAACGCACCGGGCGCGGCCTGCTGCGCCGCTCTCTCGCCGAGTTCGCGATAGGGCGGGTAGCGGCCCCACGCCTTGTCGCCGCCGTTGAGCAGATCGAACAGGATCGCCTGGGCGACGATCGGCACGCGGGCCGTGCCGAGGGCAAAGCCCCGCCCGGCTGCGCGCAACACCGCCTGGACGCCGCTCGCGGCATCAAGCCCGAACGAGGAGCCGCCGGAGAGGACGATCGCGTCCACCCGCTCGATCGTGGCACCCGGAGCGAGTGCCGCGGTGTCCCGCTCCCCCGGCGCGCCACCAGTGATGGCCACCGATGCCACCGCCGGCTCGTCGAAAAGAATGGCGGTGACACCGGAGCCGAGAACGAGATCGGTGGCGTGGCCGACGGCCAGGCCGGGAAGGTCGGAAAGCAGGTTCAGCATCGCCGCAGAATGCCCGCCCCGTCGCCCCTGTCCAGCCGCCCATCCGGTCCGGCTGCACAAAGATGGCGGCCTTGACGGCGGCGGGCGGGAAACGCGACGCTGGCCCCCCACCAGAACGGAGCCGATCGCCATGGCACTCGCCGCGGGGACCGAGAAGCAGCAGGGCAAGCTGGTCATCCGCCATATCGGGCTGATGCTCTCCGGCGCGCTGGAGCGCCCGATCCTCGACGCCGACACGGTCGTCGCCGAGAACGGCCACATCACCGCGCTCGGACGCGAGAAGGACTGCGATACGAGCGGGGCGCGCATCATCATCGACGCGCATGGCACCGCGCTGGCGCCCGGGCTGATCGACAGTCACGTCCATCCGGTGTTCGGCGACTGGACGCCGCGGCAGAACCAGTTGGGCTGGGTGGAGAGCTGCCTGCATGGCGGGGTCACCACCATGATCTCGGCCGGTGAGGTCCATCTGCCGGGGCGGCCGCGCGACATTGTCGGACTGAAGGCGCTGGCGGTCACGGCCCAGCGCGCCTTCAGCGGGTTCCGTCCGGCCGGGGTGAAAATCCATGCCGGCGCGCCGGTGCTGGAGCAAGGCATGGTGGAGGCCGATTTCGCCGACCTGGCCGCTGCCGGCGTGACGCTGCTGGGCGAGGTTGGGCTCGGGACGGTGAAGGCCGGCGAGGAGGCCGCGCGCATGGTCGGCTGGGCGCGCAAATACGGGCTGCGCAGCACCATCCATACCGGCGGGCCGAGCGTCCCCGGATCGGGCTATATCGACGCCGACACGGTGCTGGCGGCGGACGCCGACGTGATCGGCCACATCAATGGCGGCCACACGGCGCTGCCGGTGAACCAGATCCGCTGCCTCTGCGAGGGTTGCGGCCGCGCGATCGAGATCGTCCATAACGGCAACGAGCTGGCCGGGCTATCCGCCCTGCGCTTCGCCCGCGAACTCGGCCAGCTCGACCGGGTCATTCTCGGAACCGACAGTCCGGCCGGCTCCGGCGTGCAGCCGCTCGGTATCCTGCGCCTGATCGCCTTCCTCGCTTCGTTCGGTGGGGTGCCGGCCGAGCAGGTGATCTGCTGCGCCACCGGCAACACCGCCCGCCAGCGGGGGCTCGATTGCGGTCTGCTCGAGGTCGGCCGAGCGGCCGATTTCCTGCTCATGGACCGCGCCCAGCACTCCGCCGGGACGGACCTGCTGGACTCCATCGGCAAAGGCGACCTGCCAGGCATCGGCATGGTGGTCATCGACGGCATC
>JAJZFF010000130.1 GCA_021805485.1 Pseudomonadota bacterium | reverse complement strand
ATCAGGCGGATGTCGCCGACCTCGGTGAAGCTCAGCCTGCGCCTCGTGCGCGCGGCGCGGGGCGATGCGAAGGTGGAAACCGCGATCGACCGCGAGTTCCGCGTCGCGGTGCGCTGCGTCGCCGCGCATGATTTCGTCGAGGGCGTGCGGGCGCAGCTCGTCGACAAGGACCGCAATCCGCGCTGGCAGCCGGCGACGCTCGATGGCGTGGATGATGAAACGCTCGATGCCTATTTCGCGCCGCTCGGCGCCGATGAGCTGGGGCTCGACGCACTAGAGCACTTTCCGATCCTTTCGGATCGGATGTAGTGCTCTATCATATTGATAATTAGAGCATCTTTATCCGATCGGATGATGCTCTAACGCACTGACAGGAGGATACGCATGGCACGGATCGGATTCATCGGCCTGGGCAACATGGGCGGCCCGATGGCCGCCAATCTGGTCCGCGCGGGCCATGCGGTGCTCGGCTTCGACACCGTGCCGGCGGCGCGCGAGGCGGCGGCGGCGGCGGGTGTGGCGATCGTGGAGCTTGCCGCCGATGCGGCGCGCGACGCGGACGCGGTGATCACCATGCTGCCCTCCGGCCCGATCGTGCGCGCGGTGTATGAGGCGGCGGACGGCATTCTGCCGGCGGCGCGGGCCGGCACGCTGTTCATCGACTGCTCGACGATCGATGTCGATTCCGCCCGCGCCGCGCATGCGATGGCGGCGGGGCGGGGCATGCTCTCGCTCGATGCGCCGGTCTCCGGCGGGGTGGGCGGGGCGAGTGCCGGGACGCTGACCTTCATGGCCGGCGGCAGCGCCGAGGCGTTCGAGCGCGGCGAGCCGCTGCTGGCGGCGATGGGAAGGCGCATCGTGCATTGCGGCGGCGCCGGGGCCGGGCAGGCGGCGAAGATCTGCAACAACATGATCCTCGGCATCTCGATGATCGCGGTGAGCGAGGCCTTCGCGCTGGCCGACCGGCTGGGGCTCGACCGGCAGAAACTGTTCGACGTGGCTTCCACCGCCTCGGGCCAGTGCTGGTCGCTGACCTCGTATTGCCCGGTGCCGGGGCCGGTGCCGGCGAGCCCGGCGAACCACGAATATCGGCCGGGCTTCGCCGCCGCGCTGATGCTGAAGGACCTCGGCCTCGCGATGGAGGCGTCGGCGGCGACCGGCACCGAGACCGCGCTCGGCCGCCATGCGCGCGACATCTATGCCGCCTTCGCCGAATCCGGGCATGGCGGCGAGGATTTTTCCGCGATCTTCCGGGCGATCTCGGCGGCGTCGAAGCCCGCCTGAACGGCGCGGAGGCGCGGAACCAGAACAAAGGAAACGTCCATGACCGACTTCATCGCCGCGCGGCAGTTCCTGCTCGATCACCGGACCGATCTTGCCGCCGCCTCCGCCGGATTCCGCTGGCCGGAGGCGCGGGATTTCAACTGGGCGCTCGACTGGTTCGACGCGCATCTCGCCCGCGATGCTGCCAGCGCGCAGCGCCCGGCGCTGTGGATCGCCGATCCGGCGGGCAGGGAGGATGTGCGGCTGAGCTTCGCCGAATTGTCGGCCCGGTCGAACCGGACGGCGAATTTCCTGCGCGCCCAGGGCGTGCGGCGGGGCGACCGGCTGATCCTGCTGCTCGGCAATATCGTGCCGCTCTGGGAAGTGATGCTGGCGGCGATCAAGCTCGGCGCGGTGGTGATTCCGGCAACGACGCTGCTGACGCCGGAGGAGTTGCAGGACCGGGTGGAACGCGGGGCGGCGCGTTTCGTGGTGACGACGGCGGACCAGGCGGCGAAGTTCGACGCGGTGGCGGGCTCGTTCCGGCGGATCGCGATCGGCGGCGCGCCCGATGGGTGGACGCATTATGCACCAGAGGGCGAGAGTGCCGATTTCGTGGCGGACGGGCCGACGCGGGCGGATGATCCGCTGCTGTTGTATTTCACCTCGGGCACCACGGCGAAGCCGAAACTCGTTCTGCATTCGCATTATTCCTATCCGGTCGGCAGTCTCTCGACGATGTACTGGATCGGGTTGCAGCCGGGGGATGTGCATCTGAACATTTCCTCGCCGGGCTGGGCGAAGCATGCCTGGAGCAGTTTCTTCGCGCCCTGGAACGCGGGGGCGACGGTGTTCATCGTCAACCAGCCGCGCTTCGAGGCGAAGGCGCTGCTCGATACGCTGGTCCGCTGCGGGGTGACGACGCTGTGCGCGCCGCCGACGGTCTGGCGGCTGCTGATCCAGAACGATCTCGCGCAATGGAAGGTGGCGCTGCGCGAGCTGGCCTGCGCCGGCGAGCCGCTGAACGCCGAGATCATCGACCGGGTGCGGGCGATGTGGGGGCTGACGATCCGCGACGGCTACGGCCAGACCGAGACGACCGCGCAGATCGGCAATTCGCCCGGCCAGGCGGTGAAGCCGGGGTCGATGGGCCGGCCGCTGCCGGGCTACCGCATCGCCATACTCGACCAGGCGAACGATTCGGTGACCGAGGGCGAGGTGGCGCTGCCGCTCGGCGCGGCGCGGCCGGCCGGGCTGATGCGCGGCTATGTCGACGCCGAGACCGGCGCGCTGCGCGGCACCGACGGCGCCTATTACCGGACCGGCGATGTCGCGCAGATCGACGCCGACGGCTATCTCACCTTCGTCGGCCGGGCGGATGACGTGTTCAAGTCGTCGGATTACCGGATCAGCCCGTTCGAGCTGGAGAGCGTGCTGATCGAGCACGGAAGCGTCGCCGAGGCGGCGGTGGTGCCGAAGCCGGACGAGATCCGCCTTTCGGTGCCGGTCGCCTATGTCGCGCTGGTGCCGGGGGCGGCGGCGGACCGGGCGACGGCGCTGTCGATCTTCCGGCATGCGCGGGCGCGGCTGGCGCCGTTCAAGCGCATCCGCGAGATCGTGTTCGTGACCGACCTGCCGAAGACGATTTCCGGGAAGATCCGGCGCGTGCAGTTGCGGCGCGGTGAGGCGGGCGGCGAGGCCGGACTTGCGGGCGAGGTGGTGCGCTTCGCCGAGAGCGCGTTTCCCGAACTCGCCGCGGGCGAGGGCGGCGGCCCGGCGTGATGGCGCGCCGGGCAATCTGACGGGGCGGAGCAAAAATGGACATTCGCGACAGGGTGTTTCTGGTCACCGGCGGCGGCTCCGGGCTTGGCGCCGCCGCTGCGCGGGCGCTGGCGGCGCAGGGCGGGCGCGTGGTGCTGGCGGATGTGGCCGAGGGGCCGGGCATGGCGCTGGCGGCCGAACTCGGCGCCGCCGCGCGATTCGTGCGGACCGATGTGACGGATGCCGAGCAGGCGGGTGAAGCGGTCGCGGCGGCGCGGGCGGCGTTCGGCGGGCTGCACGGGCTGGTGAACTGCGCCGGAATCGTGCTGGGCGAGAAGGTGCTGGGGCGCGAGGGACCGGCGTCGCTCGATCGGTTCGCGCGGGTGATTTCGGTGAACCTCGTCGGCACGTTCAACATGATTCGCCTCGCCGCCGCGGCGATGGCGGAAGGTGCGCCGGATGAGGGCGGCGAGCGCGGGGTGATCGTGAACACCGCCTCGATCGCGGCGTTCGACGGGCAGATCGGCCAGGCCGCCTATGCCGCCTCGAAGGCCGGGGTGGCCGGCATGACGCTGCCGCTGGCATCC
>JAJZFF010000393.1 GCA_021805485.1 Pseudomonadota bacterium | reverse complement strand
AGGCTCGATCGGCTTTTCGCCTTTCCGAACCGCTTGCGCACACCGCTTGCGCTCTCCGTGATCGATTTGAGAAACCACAGGGAGCTTGCCACCTGGCGATCCGGCCGGCTCGATTTCAGCGATTTTAACAAGTGGGACACGGGCGTTGCCGGGAAGGCCGGCGGCAGACCTCTCGTCCGCGGTCGAGCCGGCATCGTGCCGGTGCCGGGCCTGCCGCTGGAAATTGCCGCGGGTTGGCCCCGAAATGTCGTCTTCGACGATTGGGTCCGGACAGGTCGTCTCCGCTGGGCCGTCGAGGCGCTCTTTGTCGGGGTTATGGCGCTTCTGGTGCTGCTTGTCGATCGAGGCCGCCGCCGCGAGCAGCGGGCCGCCGAGGCAATCGAGCGGGTCCGAACGACGGACGAGGCCACGGGTCTGAGCACGCGTGCGATGTTCGAGGAACGGATCCCCGGGCTCTGCGATGCCCTCGGCCCCGGCCGCCAACTGGCTGTCATCGTGATTGATATCGAGGGCTTCACGGAAATCAATGCCAGGCACGGCCGGAAGGCGGGCGACAGGATTCTGCGCGCCCTTGCCGAACGCCTCAGGGCGCTGCCGGATGCTCGGCTTCTGGCCCGTGTCGGCGCGGATTCCTTCGCATTCGTTCATGTCGGCATCCTGGAGCGCGAGATACATGCGCGGATCGATGCGGCGCTGGCGGTTGTCGAAACGCCGTTCGACATATCGGCAGGGGTTGCGGAGACCCTGAAACTCTCTCTCGGAAGCGCCCTTTACCCGGCCGATACGGGATCGGCGGCGGCGTTGCTCGGCCGGGCCGAGGTGTCCATTTTCGGCCAAATTCAACGCCAATACGGTATCCGGCGCCGGGATCTCGACCCCTATTCGCCGGAATACCATGCCATGCTCGGATGGGGATGGCGCTTTCTCAATCATCTGATCCCCGATTTGGCCGCCGGAGTATTCGACGATTTCGCGGCGGACGCGCGGAATGTCCCCATCATCCAGTCGCTCGGCACAGAACGTGCCAGAAGGCTCGAAAATGGACTCCGGCGCCATGTCGCAATGTTGCTCGATCCGGAATTGACGCGCGAGCGCCATCGGGACGAGGCGTTGCGGGTCGGCCGCATGCATGTCGCGCTGGGGATCGATATCAGTGCGCTGACGAGTGCGACGAGCGGCCTCTACCAGCGCATTGCGGTACTGAGCCAGCAGATTCCGGGGCGCGTCAGCCAGCGCCAGATATATCTGGACATCATCCTGCAACGTTGCGAATTCGACATGGAAACCCAGCAGGATGCCGCGGCGCGGTTGCGCCATGAAATTCACAGGACACTCGGCGCACTGGCCTTGGAAACGCGCGGGCAGACGCGCGGCGTCGATGTCTGCGACTCGATCATCGGCGCGATGGAAACCTGGCCCTTCGTCGCCTTCAGCGCCATATACACCGAAGGTGTCGACGGCCTGCTCGTTATCGAAGCGGAAAGCGCGGCTCATCGTGCAACCATGAAACGGCAACCGCGGCTGCGTCTGGACGGGCGCAGCCTCAAGGAACTCGATGGGCATCCCATTGCCGAGGCCTGGCTTTCAGGAGAGCCGGTCCATGGCGCGGCGGAGGAGTTCCTTGGCGCTCGTGACACTGACGCAAATGACAGGCCCCTCGCCGAGGCGGGAATTCAAAGCGCCGCGGCGCTGCCGATCACGGAGACCGGCGGTCGCGTGCGTGCCATTCTGGTTCTTTACGGCCGGATAGCCAATCAGTTCTCTGCGCCGGTATTGCGCGACTCCCTGGAGGCGCTCGGCCTGATCGCCGCACGCGGCATTGAGCAGGCGCGCGATGAGTCGCTGGCGCTCCTCCCTGCCGCCGACCGCCAGAGGTGGCGGAGCCGTCTGTTCGACGGGGGCTTGCAGATGTTCATGCAGCCGATCGTCGACCTGCGAACGGGGCGGGTGGTCAAGGTCGAGGCCTTGGCACGGCTGGAACTTCCGGGGGGGCAGTTGATCAGCCCGGGCCAGTTCCTGCCGATCCTGAGCCAGCAGGATCTCGACAGGCTTTTCATCGAGGGCATGCATATGGCGATGAAGGCGGTTCGAGAGTATCGCAGCCTCGGCATCGTGGTCGATCTTTCGGTGAACCTGCCGCCGACGTCTCTCCGCAATCCCGATTGTTCGGGATGGATCCGGGCGGCGCTGGAGACGCACGATTTCGATCCGAAAGATCTGACGCTCGAACTGCTGGAAGACCAGGAAATCGGCGGTGGCGATGCGGGCCTCCGGGCGATCGAAGCCCTGCATCGTGCCGGAGTGCAATTGGCGCTGGATGATCTGGGAGCGGGTTACGGCAGTTTGATGCGGCTTCGGAACCTCCCTTTTGACATGGTGAAGATCGATCAGGGCCTGGTCCGGGGCATATCCGAGAATGACCATCGTTCCATGAAGCTGGTCGAGGCGCTGGTGGAACTTGCGCGGCGGCTGGATATTCCGGTGACGGTCGAAGGGTTGGAAACGTCCGCACTCATCGACATGGCTCGTCGCTTTGGCGCCGAGTTCGGCCAGGGGTACGGCATCGCTCGTCCGATGCGGGCGGAGGAAATACCGGGATGGATCGCAGGGTTTCGTCTGCCTGCCGAAAGCAGGCCGGCAGCGCCGTCATATGTCGCATTGTATTGAGGCCTTGATTTCGCGGGCCAGGGCGGAACGGCGGTGAGGCGCCCCCGCGGCGCACAAGCCGGCCCCTTGATGGACCAATGTCTCTGCCGGTCACGTCATTGCGACGATTGCCAATCCTTCATGTCATTGTGAGCCGATTGCGCTTGCCGAAAGGCGTCTGCCGCGCCACCTTAGCGCTATGACGCAGCACCATGCTCCGACCATCGATATGACGATTTCCGGCGAATTTCGCGATCCGCCAGGGCGGTATCCATCGCTGGCGGTCATTGCGCTGCGCGTTGCGGCGTTCGGCCTGATGCTGGGATTTGCCGCCATTGTGTTCTGGCTGGCCGTGTTCACCTTGCCGCTGCTGTTTGTGTTCGGGGTGGCCGCCTACCTCTATCTGCGCTTCCAGATGGCGCGCGGAAAATTTTCCGGCGGGCCGAGCGTCCTGCGCGTCTTCCGCTTTTAATCCGCTACCGTGAACTGAGGGGGCCGGTCGCACCGGCCCCATGGCAATCGGTCACTCGGCGATGATGTTGCCGGAGCCGCCGAATTCCGCCGGAAAATCGGCAAATTTCGGCAGGCCGTCACGAATGGGCAGCACGGTCTCGCTGTAGTTCACATGCAGCGCGGGTTTGTGCTCGAGCGTCGGAATCGTTGCCGAAAACACATCGACCAGGCCGAGAGGCGGATGGTCCGCCATGATGTGGCCGCCGCACAGCTTGCAGAACTTGCGCTCGCTCATCGGGGTCTTGGCGAAGGTGGCGATGTTCTCCTCGCCCTTCGTGACCGTCACGGCTTCAGGCTTCCAGAGGCTGAACGCGTTGACCGGCCCGCCGGACCAGGAGCGGCAGGAGCGGCAATGGCAGATGCCCATGCCTTCCGGCTCCCCGCTGACCTCGATTTCGACGGCACCGCAGAAACAGGCCCCCTTATGGATCGTCATATTCGGATGTCTCCTCAAATTGCGGC
>JAJZFF010000102.1 GCA_021805485.1 Pseudomonadota bacterium | reverse complement strand
TGACCCGCGTGCCGACGATCCGCCCGTCGGCAAAGCTCAGCACGCGGTCGGCGATGTCGGCGATCACCGCGTTATGGGTGATGAGCGCCGTGGTGGTGCCGAGTTCGCCGTTCACCTTCAGGATCGCTTCCAGCACCAGAATGCCGGTGCGGCTGTCGAGCGCGCCGGTCGGCTCGTCGCAGAACAGCAGGTCCGGCGACTTGGCGATGGCGCGGGCGATCGCCACCCGCTGCTGCTCGCCGCCGGAGAGCTGGGCGGGGAAATGATCGAGCCGGTCGCCGAGCCCCACCAGCTCCAGCGCCGCCTCCGGCGTCATCGGCGCCGTGGCGATCTCGGTCACCAGCGCGACATTCTCCCGCGCGGTGAGGCTGGCGATCAGGTTGTAGAACTGGAAGACGAAGCCGACGTGAAGGCGCCGGTAGCGCGTCAGCCCCCGCTCGCCGCCCCGCGCGATCGGCTGGCCGCGGAACAGCACCTCGCCGGCGGAGGGCATATCGAGTCCGCCGAGAATGTTCAGCAGGGTGGATTTCCCGCTGCCCGACGGGCCGAGCAGCACGACCAGCTCGCCCTCGCGGAGCGTGACATCGACATCGCGCAGCGCCGGCACCTCGACGGCACCCATCCGGTAGATCTTGGCCAGGCCGCGCGCCACCAGCGCGACCGGCGCCGCCAGCTCCTCGCCCGGCAACGCCACCCCGCCGGCCCCAGGTTCCATGCCGCGCCTCCGCACGCATCACCGGCCGGAACCCTAGCGGCGTTGCGCGCCGCCCTCATTGACGTCGATCAAGCGGGGGAGGGGGGGAGCGTTCCCGCTACGCGCGGCGATGGCGGGTGGCGGGCCAGGAAATGATGTGTCCGTCCGCCACCAGATCCGCGAGCGAGTCGATCACCGAGGTCGCGGTGTCCGGCGCGCAGCAGAACTCGATCATCAGCGGCAGGTCGACATCGAAATGCAGCAGGTCGGCGGCATGGATGATCTTCTGCCCGTTCATCCCCGCGATCCCGCGGAACACCGACACCCCGTCGAGATCGAAATCGTCGCGCAGCCGCGTGAGGATGTCCTCCATCAGGTGGCGCCGCCGCCCGTGATCGGTTTCGCTCAGCGCGACGCGCACCAGCGTGACCTGTTCTTCCATGTCAGACATTCCTTGCGATATAGACGCCGAGAACGGCGCCGATGAACCCGAGCACGACCGACAGCAGCACGTAAAGCGCCGACTTCATGATCTCCCCGTTCTCCACCAGCATGAGCGATTCCAGCTCGAAGGTCGAGAATGTCGTGTAGCCGCCGAGAAAGCCGGTGAGCACGCCGGTGCGGATCGCCGGATCGATGGTGACGCGCTCGGCGGTGAGCACGAAGAGAAAGCCGATCAGGAACGAGCCGAGCACGTTGATGCTGAGCACGGCGACCGGAAAGCCGCGCCCGAACAGGTTCTGCATGAAGATCGTCTGGCCGTAGCGCGCCCAGCAGCCGAGCGAGCCGAAAAAGGCGATGGCCGCAAGTGTCTTGATCATGAAACGCCTTCTTGTTGTGGCGGAAATGTCGGGAATGTCGAGGGGATGGCGGCGGGGCAGGGCGGAAGCCTGCCGGCCGGGGCCGGATCGGAAATATCGGAAACGCGCGCGCCTGCTCCTCCGCGGTTGACGGATCGAAACAGGAGTCATCAGCCCCGCGGGCGGTTCACGGCGAACCCCATCGCCGACGCGGCCGGGCCGCGCGGGACGTGTTTGCGATGCCGGGTCCGGGCTGTCAATCCGAGTCCGGAACCGCCTAACCGATGCCGACGAGCCAGGCGGTGCCGAGCGCGATCGTGAGCAGCGTGATGGGCACGCCGAATTTCAGATAGTCGCCGAAGCCGATCCGCACGCCGGCGGCGCGCGCCCGCTCGGCGACGATGAGATTCGCCACCGACCCCGGCAGCGTCAGGTTGCCCGCGAGGGTGGACGCCATGGCGACGATGAGCCACGCCTGCCGCGGGTCCGCGAGATGGGCGATGAAGGGGCGCAGCACCAGCACCGCCGGCACGTTGCTGACCAGGTTCGACAGGATCGCGGTGAGCGGCACCAGCACCGCCGGCCGGCCCGGATGCAGGGCGGCGACGCGCCCGATCACCGCCGCGCCGATCACCTCCCGCTGCAACGCGGCGACGACGACGAACAGCCCCGCGAACATCAGCAGCAGCGACCAGTCGACCCCGGCGAGCAGGCGCTGGCTCTTCAGCCCCGGCGTCAGCATGATCAGCGCGGCGGCCACCAGCGCCGCCTCCGCCGGGCGCATGCCGCCGAGGCAGGCGATGACGAACAGCACCAGCAGCACGACCGACTTGCCGATCAGTCCGCCATGCGGCCGGCGGCGCGCGGCGGATGCCGCAGGCGCCGTCGGCGCGTCGAAGCCTGCGCGATGCGACAGCCGGATGACGAGGAAGACGATCGGCAGCCCGAGCAGCGCGACCGGCACCAGCGCGCCGGCGAAGGCGGCATAACCGATGCCGGAGAGACTGCCGATGATCATGTTCTGCGGGTTGCCGGTGATGGTCGCCACCGACCCCACGTTCGAGGCGGTCGCCAGCGCGACGAGATAGGGCAGGGGCTGTTTCCGCCCCGCCCGGCAGGCTTCGAGCACCAGCGGCGTGAGCACGACGCAGACCGTGTCGTTGACCAGCACCGCCGAGAGCAGCCCGGCCATCGCGACGGTGAGCGCCAGCAGCGCATCGGTGCCGGAGGCGCGGGAGAGCACCGCCTCGGTGATCCGCTCGAAGAACCCGGCCCGCCGCAGCGCCGCGGCGAGGATCATCATGCCGAGCAGCAGCGCGATCGTGTCGAAATCGATCGCGGCGACCGCCTGCCGGAGCGTGAGCGCCCCGCTCGCGACCATCAGCACCGCGCCGACGAAGGCGATCCCCGCGCGGTCGAGCCGGAAGAACGGCAACCGGCCAAGCGCCACGCCCGCATAGGTCAGCCCGAAGATCGCCACTGTCGCGGCAGGCTGCCATGATCCGAAGAGGTCGCCGTGCATGGCGCGGATCTTGCGCTCAGCGGCCGGCGGGCGGCGTGCCCGCGCCGCCGCGCCCCTGCCCGGGCTCTGCCCGCCCGGATCGGAACATGCATCTCATGGCGGCAGGATAGGCGAGGCACCGGGGTTTTGCACGCGGCCCGCCGATCCGCCGGCGTCACTCGTAGCGGAGCGCCTCGATCGGATCGAGCCGCGCCGCCTTCCGCGCCGGGTAGAACCCGAACGCCACGCCCACCGCGACCGAGAACAGGAACCCGCCCGCCACCGCCAGCAGCGAAACCGGCGCCGGCCAGCCCGCGAACAGCGTGATCCCGCCGGACAGCGCGACCCCGAGCACGATCCCGCCAAGCCCGCCGGTGACGCTGAGGAACACCGATTCGGCCAGGAACTGCAGCAGCACATGCAGCCGCCGCGCCCCGATCGCCATCCGCAGCCCGATCTCGCGGGTCCGCTCCGTCACCGACACGAGCAGGATGTTCATGATCCCGATGCCGCCCACCAGCAGCGAGATCGAGGCGACGATGGCCAGCAGCAGCGACATGATCCGGCTCGACCCCTGCGCCGCCGCGGCGATCTGGCTGAGATTGCGCACCGAGAAATCCTTGAGCCCGTTCGGC
>JAJZFF010000359.1 GCA_021805485.1 Pseudomonadota bacterium | reverse complement strand
TGGGTCTCGCTGCATCACGGCGGCGGGGTCGGGATGGGGTATTCGCAGCATGCGGGGATGGTGATCGTCGCCGACGGCACCGAGGCGGCGGCGAAGCGGCTGGAGCGGGTGCTGTGGAACGACCCGGCGACCGGGGTGATGCGCCATGCCGATGCCGGCTACGACATCGCCATCGACTGCGCGCGGGAGAACGGGCTGAACCTGCCGGGGATCACCGGCTGAGGTTCAGGGGGCGGCCGGGCCGTCCGGCCGGTCGCCCATCGAGGAGCGGGTGCCGAGCGCGTAGCGGGCGCCGGGGTGGATGAACTCGGTCTGGGTGGCGGGAAGCCCGCCGCTCCAGGTGCGGCGGAGGACGACGAGGCAGGCCTGCTCCTCGTCGCGCCCGATCTCGAGCAGCGCGCGGATCTCGGGCGAGGGCGTGGTCGCGTAGACGACGTGCTCGGTCTCGGTCGCCGGGCCGAGGCGGAGGAGATAGGCGGCGACGGTCTCCTTCGTGAAATCCTGTTCGAGGAAATCCGGGGCGAAGCGGGGCGAGACCAGCCGGTCCTCGATCTGCACCGGCACGTCGTCCTCGTAATGCAGCAGGGTGGCGTGGAAGATGCGCGCGCCGGGGCGCAGGCCGAAGGCGAGCGCCTGGTCGGCGCGGGCGCGGGTGGCTTCCTGGGCGAGGACGCGGACGCGGTGGCGGTGGCCGGAGGCGACGATCTCATCGGAGATGTCGCGGATTTCGAGCCATTCGAGGCGCGGGCGCGGCGGCGCGGCGAAGCTGCCCCTGCCCTGCACGCGGGCGACGAGGCCGGCGGCGGAGAGTTCGCGCAGGGCGCGATGCGCCGTCATCCGCGAGACGCCGAATTCGGCCATCAGCTCGTGCTCGGAGGGCAGGCGGCCGCCGGGGCCGATCTGGCCGCTGGCGATGCGCTCGACGATCGCCTCCTTCACCCGGGCGTAGAGCGGCACCCGCGCGGCGGGTTCGCGATCGGGGGGCGCCATGGTCAGACCAGCGCCGGCACGGCGGCGGCGACCCGCGCGAGGATGCGGGTGAGGCTCGCCTGCAGCGCGGCGAAGCCGGGCAGGCGGAGCATCGTCGCCTCGTCCATGTAGAGGGCGCGGGCGATCTCGATCTGCACGACATGGACGTGCTCGCGCGGGCGGCCGTAGTGGCGGGTGACGTAGCCGCCGGCATAGGGATCGTTGCGGCGGATCGCGAAGCCCTCGCCGCGCAGGGCCTGCTCGACCAGCTGCACGACCGGGCGGGCGCAGGAGGCGCCGTGCAGGTCGCCCACCACGATGTCCGGCCCGTGGCCGTGCGGCAGGCCGGGCGGGCGCGGCATCGAATGGATGTCGAGCAGGAGGCAGGCGCCGAAGGCGGCGCGGGTTTCGGCGATGAGCCCGGCCAGGGCGGCGTGATAGGGGCGCCAGCAGGCCTCGATCCGCGCCTGCGCCTCGGCGAAGCGGAGCTTGCGGCGGTAGATCGGCTCGCCGGAGGCGACGACGCGGGCGATGGTGCCAAGGCCGGCGGCGACGCGGGGGCTGGTGGCGTTCACATAGGGCGGCAGGGCGTCCTCGAACATCGCGGGGTCGAGTTCCCAGGGCTCGCGGTTGACGTCGCACCAGGCGCGGGGGAAGCGGGCGGCGAGCAGCGGCAGGCCGAGGCCGGGGGCGCCGGCGCACAACTCGTCGACGAAGCCATCCTCGCTCTTGCGCAGGGCGCGGGCATCGAGCCGGGAGAGTGCGAGGAAATCCGGACCGTAGGCGCGGCCGGAATGCGGCGAGGCGACCACGACCGGGGCGGACTGGCGCGGCGGGCGGGTGAGGACGCAGGGGGGCAGGTCCCCGTCGGCGCAGGCGGCGGCGTCTTGTTCGGGGCGCGGGGGAACCAGATCCATGACAAAGTCATAAAGCCGATGCGGCCGCGCCCGGTCAATGATATGAACGCGCGGTTGGACAGGCAGGAACGGACCCAGGCCATGAACGAAATTCTCGTCGTCACCATCAACGAGGTCGCCAATGCCAGGATCGCCAGGGTGGTCGGCCCGGTCTATGGCACCTCGATCCGCAGCCGGACCATCGTGGGGAACGTGCTGGGCGGCATCCGCGCGATTTTCGGCGGCTCGCAGGAGGGCTACATCGCCATGGTCAACCAGACGCGGGACGAGGCGATCGCGGCGCTGAAGGAACATGCCGCCTCGCTTGGCGCCAACGCGGTGGTCGGGATGCGGTTCGATTCGGGGGAGTTCGACGCCGGCCAGGGCCAGGCGATGAACGAGGTCACCGCCTATGGGACGGCGGTGATCCTCGAAGCGGTCATGTGATCATTTCTGCGCCGGCAGGCCGGCAGCGGCGAAGAGCCTGGCGCGCAGGGCCGGGTTCTGCCGGGCCTCGGCCAGCACCTGGTCGTATTGCCGGATCGTGAGACCCTGTGAGGTGATGGCGGCGGTGGCCTTGTCCTTGGCAGAGGCGATCAGGCGCTGCTTGCCGGCGGGATCGGTCGTGTGGGCCAGTTTCGATCCGTAGCTGTGATTGATTTCGAGCACCTGGTGCAGGGCCTTGCCGGCCTTGGCGATGGTTTGCGGCGAAGCGGCGGGGGCGGCGGACATCGACCCGGTGGTGGGCGCGGGCGCGGGCGAGGCGGCGGCGGGGCTGCCGGTCGCCGCCAAAGCCGGCGCGCTCGCCATCGCGGCGGCGACCAGGGCGACGGCGCTGGCGCGGAGAAGGGTTCGGTCTGTCATGGGCATGACCTCCTGTAGTGGACGGCCGACGAGGGGCCGCAAGCGTCACGGCCGCAGCGCGACCGTGGGCTGGGCGGCCGAGGAGCGGCCGCCTTCCTCACGGGAAGATGAGGACCAGGCAGGATGAGACAAGTTTCGATTCGTTTAGTTTCGGAATCGATTCATGCCGCTTTCGACTGGTCGATAATGCGTTGCAGGTTCGCGACGATGTCGCGGGCCGCGGCGAGGCGGGCCTTCACGTCCATCTCGCGGACCATGACCAATTTGTGGTCCGGGCGCAGGCGGAGCAGGCCGGCGCGGGTGGCGAGCCAGGAGACGAGGCCGCCGGGATTGGCGAATGCGTTGCCGCGGAAGGCGACGACCATGCCCTTCGGCCCGGCCTCCAGCTTCTCGACGCCGACGGCGCGGCAGGCGCGCTTCAGCGCCACGGTGGCGAGGAGGTTTTCCACCTCCTCGGGCATCGGGCCGAAACGGTCGACCAGCTCGGCGGCGAGCGCCTCGCTCTCGGCATCGGTCGCGAGCCCGCCGATGCGGCGGTAGAGGCCGAGGCGGACCGGCAGGTCGGCCACATAGGGCTCGGGGATGAGGACGGGCAGGCCGAGGCTGATATTCGGCGTCCAGTCCCGCGCGGCCTCGCGCGATTCGCCGCCGCCGGCCGCGCGCAGCTCGGCCACCGCATCCTCCAGCATCTGCTGGTAAAGCTCGATGCCGACCTCGCGGATATGGCCGGACTGCTCGTCGCCCAGCAGGTTGCCGGCGCCGCGCAGGTCGAGATCGTGCGAGGCGAGGGTGAAGCCGGCGCCGAGGGTGTCGAGCGTCTGCATCACTTCGAGGCGCTTCTGCGAGGAGGCGGCGAGCGTGTGCGCGGCCGGCCAGGTGAGATAGGCGTAGCCGCGCTGCTTGCCGCG
>JAJZFF010000346.1 GCA_021805485.1 Pseudomonadota bacterium | reverse complement strand
GCGTCCGCAGCGTCGCCGCCACCGCCATCTGCCCCGCATGTCCGCGCAGCGCGTGGATGCGCGGATCGAACGGCGCGTCCGACCCCCGCGCCGCATCCGTCGTCAGCGCCCCGGTCAGCAGCGCCGCGCGGCACAGGCGCTCGGCGCGGAACAGCCCGGTCAGCGCGATCGCGGTCGAAACCTGCGTGCCGTTCAGCAGCGCCAGCCCCTCCTTCGGGCCGAGCACCAGCGGCGCCATCCCCGCCCGGCCGAGCGCCGCCGCGGCATCCTCCCGCCCCGCCGCGCCCAGCACCTCGCCGATGCCGAGCAGCGCGCAGGTCATGTGCGCGAGCGGCGCGAGATCGCCGGAGGCGCCGACCGAGCCCTGCGCCGGAATCACCGGCAGGATGTCATGATCGAGCAAGCCCTGCAGCGCCTCGATCGTCTCCCACCGCACGCCCGAGGCCCCGCGCGCCAGGCTCGCGAGCTTCAGCGCGATCACCATCCGCACGATCGGCGCCGGCAGCGCCTCGCCCACCCCCGCCGCGTGCGACAGCACGAGATTGCGCTGCAAGGTGGCGAGATCCGCCGGCTCGATCCGCGTCGAGGCGAGGCGCCCGAACCCGGTATTGATGCCGTAGACCGCCTCGTCCCTCTCCAGGATCGCGGCGACGCATCCCGCCGCCGCCTCCACCGCCGCGCGGCATCCCGCATCCAGCCGCGCCGCGTCGCCCTCCTGCACCGCCCGCCAGTCGGCGAGCCGCATCGTCCCCGGTGAAATGATCACGCATCAACTCCTTTCAGAACGCGCCGCTCCAGCGGCGCCGGCCCGACCCAGGCGAGAACCTGGTCGAGGCTGTCCACACTCCAGATCGCGAGGTCGCACGACCGCCCCGCGTCGATCGCGCCGCATTCGCCGCCGAGCCCGAGCGCATCGGCGGCATGGCGGGTGATGCCGAGCCAGGCCTCCTCGAAAGAGAGGCCGAAGAACACGCAGGCCATCTGCGCCGAAAGCCGCAGCGAGGCGATCGGCGAGGTGCCCGGATTGCAGTCGGTCGCCACCGCCATCCGGCATCCCGCCGCGCGCATCGCCGCGACATCCGGCCGCTTCGCCTCGCGCAGCACGTAATAGGCGCCGGGCAGCAGCACCGCGACGCTGCCCGCCCGCGCCATCGCCGCGATTCCCTCGGCCGAGGCATATTCCAGATGATCGGCCGACAGCGCGCCGAACCGCGCCGCCAGCGCCGCCCCGCCGCCCTCGGCGCGCTGGTCGGCGTGCAGCTTCACCGCCAGCCCCGCCGCCCGCGCCGCGGCGAACACCGCCGCCACCTCCTCGGCGCCGAAGGCGATCTCCTCGCAGAACGCATCGACCGCATCCGCCAGCCCCGCCTCGGCGATCGCCGGAATCATCCGCCGGCACACGAGATCGAGATAGGCGGCCCGGTCCATCTCCGGCGGCATCGTGTGGGCGCCGAGATAGGTGGTGGCGACGCGGAACCGCCCCGCCCGGCCGATCGCGCGCGCCGCGCGCAGCATCGCGAGTTCCGTCGCCTCGTCGAGCCCGTAGCCCGACTTGATCTCGACCGTCGTCACCCCCTCGGCCGCCCAGGCGTCCAGCCGCGCCTCGGCCCCCGCCCGCATCGCCGCCTCGTCCAGCGCCCTCGTCGCCCGCATCGTCGCGCGGATGCCGCCGCCTTCGCGGGCGATGCTCTCATAGCTCTCGCCGGCGAGCCGCAGCGCGAACTCGCCCGAGCGGTCGCCGCCGAAAATCAGGTGGGTGTGGCAATCGACCAGCCCCGGCGTGATCCAGCGCCCGGCGCAGTCGATTGTCTCCGCCGCTTCCAGCGCCGGCATCTCCGCCTCCGGCCCGGCCCAGACGATCCGTCCGTCCCGGCTCGCCACCGCGCCGCCCTCGACCACCCCGAGCCCGGGGCGGTCCGGCGCGCAGGTCGCCAGTCGCGCATTCCGCCACAGCCGGTCGCATCGCATGATACCCTCCTGACAACGCCGAACAAAATGTATATACAACTAGCCGAACGACGATGGCAACCCATTCCCGAAAGGACCGACCATGCGGCGACTCTGGCTCGAACAGGCTTTTCTCCCCGAAGGATGGGCATCCGGCGTCGCGCTCGACATCGACGGGTCCGGCCGCATCGCCGGCCTCGCCGCGAATGCCCCGCCGGCCGATCGCGAAACCGTCCCCGGCTGCGTGCTGCCCGGCCTGCCCAACCTGCACAGCCACGGCTTCCAGCGGGCGATGTCCGCGCTCGCCCAGCGCCGCCGCGCCGCCGCCGAGGATTTCTGGTCCTGGCGCGGCGTGATGTACCGCACCGCCCTCGCGCTGCCGCCGGACGACATCGCCGCCGTCACCGCCATGGCCTTCATGGAAATGCTCGAGCGCGGCTTCACCGCGGTCGCCGAATTCCATTACCTGCACAACGATTCCGCCGGCGCCCCCTATGCCGATCCCGCCGAGCTCGCCACGCGGGTGATCGAGGCGGCGGCGCAAACCGGCATCGGCCTCACCCTGCTGCCGGTGCTCTACAGCGCCGCCGGCCCCAACCGCCCGCCCGAGCCGGGCCAGCGCCGCTTCATCACCGATCTCGACGGGTTTCTCCGCCTGCACGCGGCCACGGCGGAACGGCTGCGCGCCCTGCCGGGCGCCGTGCTCGGCGCCGCGCCGCACTCGCTGCGCGCCGCCCGCGCCGCCGATGTCGCCGCCCTGTCCGGCCTGCTTCCCGAAGGCCCGCTGCACATCCACGCCGCCGAGCAGACCGGCGAGGTCGCCGAGGTCGAGGCCGCGCTCGGCGCCCGCCCGGTTGAATTCCTGCTCCGCGAGGCGGGGGTCGACGCCCGCTGGTGCCTGATCCACGCCACCCACATGACGGCCGAGGAAACCGCCGGCCTCGCCCGCGCCGGCGCCGTCGCCGGCCTCTGCCCGATCACCGAGGCCGATCTCGGCGACGGCATCTTCAATGGAAACACCTTCATCGATGCCGGCGGGCGTTTCGGCGTCGGCACCGATTCGAATGTCGCGATCGAGGCCCCCGCCGAGCTGCGCCAGCTCGAATGGAGCCAGCGCCTGCGCGACCGTCGCCGCCTCGTCCTCGCCGACCCGGCGCGCGACGGCGGCTCGACCGGCGCCGCCCTCTACCGCGCGGCCCTCGCCGGCGGCGCGCAGGCCCTGGCCCAGCCCATCGGCGCCATCGCCCCCGGCTGCCGCGCCGATCTCGTCTCGCTCCGCCGCGCCGGCACCGACCTCGCCGCGCTCTCCGCCGAAACCCGGCTCGATCACTACATCTTCGCCGGCGGCGCGCGGCTGGTCGACCGTGTCTACGTCGCCGGGCGCTGCCTTGTGCGCGAGGGCCGGCACGATGCCCGCGCCGCCATCGAATCCCGCTTCGCCGCGGCCCTCCGCCGCCTGGAGGACGCGCTCTGAACTTGTATGTACAATCTCAGCCCGGCTGGCCGCCATCCTCGCGGATCAGCGCCAGCCGGCGATAGAGCGTGTTGCGGCTGATCCCGAGCCGCCGCGCCGCCCGGCTCATGTTGCCGCCCGCCGCCTCGATCGCCTGCAGGATCAGCTGGTCCGCCCCCTCCCGCAGCGAGGCCGCCGGCACGGCTGGCGCTGGCGCCGCCGCCACCACCGGCGCGTCCGCCTTCGCCGG
>JAJZFF010000197.1 GCA_021805485.1 Pseudomonadota bacterium | reverse complement strand
CATGGCTGGTAACCCCCTCCCGAATCGAGGGGAGCCATAGATTCTGAGCTTTCCCGGTTTGTCACCTGCTCATTCACCCGATTGCCCTGAAGTGCGAATCCCCTGGCCGCCGGGTGGAGACATCTTGACGCCGCATCCCGGAAGTGCGACCGAATTCCCAGGTCAGAAATGTGCCTACTCAACAAAGGGAGGCCAACCATTCCCACCTCATTCAACCGTCATCTCGATCCGAAACTCATGTGCCAGCTCGGCGACGCCAAGAAAAAGGAAGGCTGGTGGGCTGACGTGCTCGCCGACCCGAATTTGGTGGTTGGGCTGCGCGGCAAGTATTTGAATGTTTACTGGCGCGGTCAGTCTCTGTTCTATGTTGAAGCCGGGCCATCGGTACCCAGTATCACGACCCATGAGAAGTTTCTCGTCGATCCGGCACTGAATGGGCAAATCTCGCTGACCAACGGCGTGTTCGTTGTCAAGGACCTTCCGACGCGGGCCTTGATCTCCGGCTACGAGGGACCGGAGACTCTCAAGAAGCTCAAAACGAGTGTGGGATTATTTTCCGGAGACGAGAAAACCGGATGCCATGAGATCGCAGTCAATGGGATGAATGGGAACATCATCGACGTGGAAATCACCTTCCCTGGCAAGGTGTCCCGGGGTAACGGCGGCGGCGACAAGACCGGGCCGCGCGTCGATTTTGCCTCAGTCGAGCGGGACGGCGACCACGCCCGCCTCGTGTTCTGGGAGGCCAAGACGTACCAAAACAGCGAACTCCGCGCGAAACCGCCTCGAAAACCGAAAGTCCTCGAGCAGATCGATATATACCGGAAGTATCTGACGCACCACAGAGATGAGGTAGAGCGCAGCTACACCGAAATTGCCAAAAATCTCATGGCGATCAAAGCCATGGGCTGGCAGAGATCGTTGTCACCTCTGATCCATGAGATCGCCACGGGCAAACGCCGGCTATCCCTCGGAGAGAAGCCGAAGGTCGGCCTGCTGATCTTCGGATTCGACGCGGCGCAGCGCGATAGTGAAAGCTGGAAAAATCATCTCGATTGTCTGCGGAAGGAAATCCCCGATATCCGCTTGAACGGTGAAGCCAAAAGCATCGTGCTTGGGGAATGAGCCTACGTCTCACCGTGCACCGCGGCACCCGTCAGATCGGCGGGAGTTGCATCGAACTCGTACACCCGGCCGGCGATCGCCTGATACTCGATGCGGGGCGACCGTTGGATGCGCCGGAAGGTGCGACGGGGCTTTTGCCGACCTCACTCGACCGGACGAAACCCGCCACGGTCCTCATCAGTCACCCGCATCAGGACCATCACGGTCTGATTGACGAGTTACCGTCGGACTGGCCGATCTGGACCGGCGCCAGCGCTGCCCGTCTGATCGAGATCACCGACGAGATCAGGCGGCGCCCCATCACCCCCCGGCTGGAAACCTGGACCAGCCGGTCCGGGCCTTTCACTATCGGTCCATTTACGGTCACACCGATCCTTACCGACCATAGCGCGTTCGATGCCTACATGCTGCTGATCGAAGGCGCGGAGCGGCGGATTCTTTATTCGGGCGATTTCCGCCGGCACGGACGAAAGTCGAGCCTGGTTGACAAGTTGATGGCTGCGCCGCCGCGTGACATCGACGTGCTGCTGATGGAAGGCACCAATCTCGGCACTGACAAAGCCGTGCCGACCGAGTCTGCGTTGGAAGCCGAATTCGTCGATCTGTTCCGGCGCACCGCCGGGCGTGTGTTCGTTTCTTGGTCGGGACAGAACATCGATCGGACAGTGACGCTGTACCTGGCGGCCAAGCACACGGGCCGGACCTTGGTCATCGACCTCTACACCGCGGACGTCCTCGACCGAATCGCCGAGGGAACCCGCCTTCCGCGTGCAGGATTTCCCAACCTCAAGATCGTCGTCACCGCGGGGCTGGCCGCGGCCTACAGACAACAGGGGCGCGAGGAATTTGTTGCCCGTATGGCCCGTTACGGCGTCGCCGCGAAAGACGTTCCATCCGATGGCGTCGTCATGCTCCGTCGCGGGGTCATGCGCGACTACAGTCGGGCGGGACTGGTTCCGACGCCTCGGGATGCTTTCAATTTCTCGATGTGGCTTGGCTATCTCGGCGAATCCTATTCTTTCGAGCCCCTGGCGTGGTGCCGCGACGCCGGCGCCCGCATTTCCTACATCCACAGCAGCGGCCACGCATCGCCTGCCGATCTGCGTGCCTTCGCCAACGCCATGCAGCCCCGCACGGTTGTCCCGGTGCATGGAGTGAACTGGGAGACGGAGGCAGCGGGATTCGGCGTGATCCACCGACTGTCGGACGGTGAAACCATGATCGTCCCATGACTATTGGTGTCGGGTCGACCTCCCGCATGATCGCCATCGGGATGATGATCACATGCAGCTGAGCCGGGAACTCGATGATCTGCTGTGTCGGCGCTACCCGCGACTCTATGCCCGGCGCCATGGCGACCCACAATCCACGGCGATGGGGTGGGGCTTTGAGATCGGGGATGGCTGGTTCGGCATCATCGATGCGCTGTCCGAAGTTCTATCGTCCCGAATCGAGGGACATGAAAGCCCTGGCCCGGAGGTCCAGCAGGTCAAGCAGAAATTCGGCAGCCTCCGCTTCCATATAGACGAGCCCAACAGTGTCGGCGCCATCGTCGACCTGGCCGAGCAGATGTCCTGCCGCGTTTGCGAGATCAGCGGTCGCCCAGGACGGTTGTGCCTTATCGGTCAGCGGCAGATCGCTACCCTCGCCCCTGGCATTGAATTGCCCAGCACGGCCCCTCGACGCGGCGTGACCGCGATCGATGTCGGAACCGACCCGGTGACGGGCGGAGTGGGCATCCCCCCGCTTGGATTCAGCCTGGACGATATGGCCCAATGGCGCAGTGAAGTGCTGGCTGGTCCCGTCGAGATCCCGATCGGCTGGCACGATCTTGCCGACACGCTTCTGCTTCTCGTGCAGAGGCGTGGACGATGGCCAGGACAGCAGGAAAGTCGGGCGCGTGTCCGCCGAATGTGGCGGGACGGCACCGGCCTGCGGCTGGACTGGACCGACGATGACCCGGTGACGCAGAGCCTGTCAGCGATGGCTGCCGCTCTCTCCCGGCGCATCGACCCGCTGTCAGGGGCTATGTTTCCCGTTGCCCCAGCTCGGGAATAGCCGAGCGGAATTGGTCCAACGGCACACCGCCCCCCTCACCCCTCCCCTGCCTCCGCCAACACCCGCCGCGCCGTTGCCGCATCCGCATCGGCCACCGCGATCCGCCGCGGCACCGCGCCGATGCTCCCGTCCATCGCGCTCGCGTGCCGATCGAGCAGCATCGCCGCCACGCCGGCATCCTCCAGCAGCGCGATCAGGAACGAGAGGCGCACCGGATCGTTGCTGACCGCAACCACCTTCATGTCCCCGCCCCGCACAGCCGCGCGATCAGCGCCGCCGCATCCCCCGGCGGCGCATCCCCGCGCCAGCCGACATGCCCGTCGGGGCGGATCAGCGTCATCCGCCGCGGATACAGACACGCCGCCTCCGGCGCATCCAGCAGCGTGAGCGGCATCCCCGCTGCCCGCGCGGCGGCCACCAGCGGGCCGGCATCGGCGCGGCGATCGGTGCGCAGCAGGGTGAACCAGGGGCCG
>JAJZFF010000671.1 GCA_021805485.1 Pseudomonadota bacterium | reverse complement strand
CCTGATGTGCGGCATCGCCGGTCTGATGCTCGGCACCGACGCCGCCCCGCCCGCCGCGGCGACGCTGGCCGCGCTCGCCGCCGCGCTCGCCCATCGCGGCCCGGACGGCGCGGGCGAGAGCCTCGCCGGGCGGACGGCGCTGGTGCATACGCGCCTGGCCATCATCGACCTCGTCACCGGCGACCAGCCGCTGCACGCTGGCGCCGCAGCGCTGATCGCCAATGGCGAGATCTATAATTATAGGGCGCTGCGGGCGGCGATGCCGGAGGTCGCCTTCGCCACCGCCAGCGACTGCGAGCCGCCGCTGCATCTCTGGCAACGCGAGGGCGCCGGGTTCGCCGCCAAGCTGCGCGGGATGTACGCCATCGCCCTGCATGACCGCGCCAGCCGCCAGCTCGCCCTGGCGCGCGATCCGTTCGGCATCAAGCCGCTGTACATCGCTCACACCGAGGCCGGGCTTGCCTTCGCCTCCGAGCCGCGCGCCCTGCTCGCCGCCGGTTTCGCCCGCCGCGCCGTCCATGCGCCGGCCCGCGACGAGTTGCTGCAGCTGCAGTTCACCACCGGGGCGGCGACGATCTTTCCCGGCATCCAGCGCGTGCTGCCGGGCGAGACGCTGCTCTGCGCCGAGGGCCGCGTGCTCGAACGCCGCCGCCTCGCCGCCCTGCCCGAGGGCGCGCCGGAGCCGATCGAGGAGGAGGCTGCGCTGGCGCGGCTCGACGCGGCGCTGGAGGAGAGCGTCGCACTGCACCAGCAGAGCGACGTGCCCTATGGCATGTTCCTCTCCGGCGGCATCGACAGCACCGCCATCCTGGCGATGATGGCCCGCCTCAATGCCGCCCGCGTGCTGGCCTTCACCGCCGGGTTCGACGCCGAGGGCACCGCCGACGAGCGCGAGGCCGCCGCCGCCGCCGCCAAGGCGGCCGGGGCGCGGCACGAGGCGATCGCGATCAGCGAGGCCATGGTCTGGCGCCACCTGCCCGCGATCGTCGCGGCGATGGACGATCCGGCGGCCGACTACGCCATCATCCCCACCTGGTTCCTCGCCCGCCACGCCAGCCGGGCGGTCAAAGTGGTGCTCTCCGGCGAGGGCGGCGATGAGATGTTCGCCGGCTACGGCCGCTATCGCAGCGCCATGCGGCCCTGGTGGCGGGGCGGGCGAGTGATGCGCGGGCGCGGCATTTTCGACGGGCTGGACGTGCTCCGCCATCCCTCGCCGGCCTGGCGCGACGGCATCGCCGCGGCCGAGGCAGCGGCGCAGACACCGGGGCGGACCCGGCTGATGGCGGCGCAGGCGGCCGACTGCGCCGACTGGCTGGCGCATGACCTGCTGCTCAAGCTCGACCGCTGCCTGATGGCGCACGGCGTCGAGGGGCGCACGCCGTTTCTCGACCCCGGCGTGGCGGCGGCGGCGTTCCGCCTGCCCGATGCGCTGAAGGTGCGCAGCGGGCGCGGCAAATGGCTGCTGCGCCAATGGCTCGCCCGCCATTTCCCCGCCGCGCGGCCGTTCGCCCCGAAGCAGGGGTTCGACGTGCCGGTGGGAACCTGGATCGCGCGCCAGGGTAGCCGGCTCGGCCCGCTCGTCGCCGCTGAGCCGGGCGTGGCCGAAATCGCCGACCCGTCCCGCGTCGCCGCCCTGTTCCGCGCCGCCGGCGGCAAGCGCGAGGGCAAGGCGGCGTGGACGCTGCTGTTCTACGCCCTCTGGCATCGCGCCCATATTCTTGGGCTGACCCCGGAGGGGGATGTGTTCGAGGCCCTGACCACCGCCCGAGAATAGGGACCAACGCCGTGGCACCGCATTTCGACCTGCTGATCACGAACGGCACCTGCATCCTGCCCTGGGGGCCGGAAGCGGCGGACATCGGCGTACGCAACGGCCGCATCGCCGCCATCGGCGCGCTCGCCGGCGCCGCCGCGGAGCAGAGCATCGACGCCGCCGGCCTGCACGTGCTGCCGGGGCTCATCGACCCGCATGTGCACCTGCGCGACCCCGGCAATCCGGCCGTCGAGAGCATCACCACCGGCACCCGCGCGGCCGTGCTCGGCGGCATCACCACCGTGTTCGACATGCCGAACACCACCCCGCCCCTGACCGACGCCGCCGCTCTCGCCGCCAAGCAGGCGCACGCCGCCGCCACCGCCTATTGCGACATCGGCCTCTATGTCGGCGCCACCAAGCAGAACATCGCCGAGCTCGCGGCGCTCGAACTCGGTGATGGCGTCTGTGC
This sequence comes from Pseudomonadota bacterium, assembly GCA_021805485.1. Next base: position 12,763 of record JAJZFF010000671.1, on the reverse strand, counting down.
GATCAAGCTCTTCGCCGGCAGCTCGACCGGCACGCTGCTGGTGGAGGATGACGAGAACATCGAGCGCGTGATGCTGAGCGGGCGGCGGCGGATCGCCTACCACGCGGAGGACGAATACCGGCTGCAGGCCAGGCGCAGCCTGTTCAAGGCCGATGATCCCTACGCCTCGCACATGCTCTGGCGCGACCCGGAAACGGCGCTGCTCGGCACCCAGCGCATCCTCGCGCTCGCCCACAAGACCGGGCGGCCGGCCCACATCCTCCACGTCTCGACCGCGGAGGAGCTGGATTACGTCAAGGATCACAAGGACATCGTCACCATCGAGATGCTCGCCAATCATCTCACGCAGGTGGCGCCCGAGTGCTATGAGCGGCTCGGCGGCTATGCGGTGATGAACCCGCCGCTGCGCGACAAGCGCCACGTCGAGGCCGGCTGGCGCGCGATCAACGACGGCACCGTGGACACGCTCGGCTCGGATCACGCGCCGCACCCAAGGGCGGCGAAGGAGCGGCCCTGGCCCTCCTGCTCCTCGGGCCTGACCGGGGTGCAGACGCTGCTGCCGGTGATGCTGGACCATGTGCATGCCGGCCGGCTGACGCTGACGCGCCTGGTCGATCTGCTCGCCGCCGGGCCGGCGCGGGTCTATGGCCTCGTCAACAAGGGCCGGCTCGTGACTGGCTACGACGCCGATGTCACCCTCGTCGACCTCAAGCGCCGCACCCGCATCGAGAATGCCCGCATCGCCTCGCCCTGCGGCTGGACGCCGTTCGACGGCATGATGGTGACCGGCTGGCCCGCCGCCACCATCGTGCGCGGCCGGGTGGTGATGCGCGAGGACGAGGTGCTGGGCGAGCCGGGCGGGCGGCTCGCCCGCTTCCGGTAGCGGGTTTCGATCGGCGAGCCTTTGCGCGCGCCGCCGGGGCGGCTAGAAGGACCCTGCCCAGCGAGGAGGAGTGCGCCAGCGATGGCCGTGAACAAAGTCTATCCGGATGCGACCGCCGCCCTGTCGGGGCTGCTGCGCGACGACATGACCATCATGTCCGGCGGTTTCGGCCTGTGCGGCATCCCCGCCGCGCTGATCGAGGCGATCCGCGCCTCCGGGGTGAAGGGCCTGACCGTGATCTCGAACAATGCCGGCATCGACGATGCCGGGCTCGGGATTCTGCTCCAGACGCGGCAGATCCGAAAGATGATCAGCTCCTATGTCGGCGAGAACGCCACTTTCGCGCGGCAATATCTGGCCAAGGAGCTGGAGATCGAGTTCAACCCGCAGGGCACGCTGGCCGAGCGCATCCGCGCCGGCGGCGCCGGGGTGCCGGCGTTCTTCACCCCCACCGGGGCGGGCACGCTGATCGCCGAGGGCAAGGAGACGCGCGAGTTCGACGGGCGCACCTATGTCATGGAGCGGTCGCTGTTCGCCGATCTCGCCATCATCCATGCCTGGAAGGGCGATACCGAGGGCAACCTCGTCTACCGGATGACGGCGCGCAACTTCAATCCGGTGATGGCCACGGCGGCGAAGGTGACGGTGGCGGAGATCGAGGAACTGGTCGAACCCGGCGAGATCGACGCCGATGCCATCATCACGCCCGGCATCTTCGTCAAGCGCATGGTGAAGCTCGGCCATGTCGAGAAGCGCATCGAGCAGCGCACCGTCTATCCCCGCGCCTGAGGAGAAGAAAATGGCCTGGACCCGCGACCAGATGGCCGCCCGCGCCGCCCGCGAACTGCGCGACGGATTCTACGTCAATCTCGGCATCGGCATCCCGACGCTGGTGGCGAACCACATCCCCGAGGGCATGTCGATCCAGCTCCACAGCGAGAACGGCATGCTCGGCATCGGCCCCTTTCCCTTCGAGGGCGAGGAGGATGCGGACCTGATCAATGCCGGCAAGCAGACCGTGACCAAGCTGCCGACGACCAGCTTCTTCGACAGCGCCACCTCCTTCGCCATGGTGCGTGGCGGGCATATCGACATCTCGATCCTTGGCGCGCTCCAGGTGGCGGAGAATGGCGACCTCGCCAACTGGATGATCCCCGGCAAGATGGTGAAGGGCATGGGCGGGGCGATGGACCTCGTTTTCGGCGTGCCGCGGGTGGTAATTTTGATGGAACACACCGCCAAGGGCGAGCCGAAAATCCTCCATCGCTGCAATCTGCCGCTGACCGGGGCCGGGGTGGTGAACCTGATCGTCACAGATCTCGGCGTGTTCGAGGTGGATCATCCCGGCAAGCCCGGCCTGACGCTGACCGATCTCGCGCCGGAGGTGACGCTGGACGAGATCCGCGCCAAGACCGAAGCGGATTTCCGCGTCCATCCGCAGCTCGCCGCCTGATCGTCCCGCACCAGGAGCCTTGCCGTGCCCACCATCACCTACATCCACCCGGACGGAAGGCGCGAGACGATCGAGGCCAAGCCGGGCACCAGCGTCATGCAGGCGGCGGTGGGCAACGGCGTCGAGGGCATCGTCGGCGAGTGCGGCGGCAACTGCATGTGCGCGACCTGCCATGTCTATGTCACGCCCGAGCAACTCGCCCGCCTCGCGCCACCCTCGGCGGAAGAGGGCGCGATGCTGGAGAGCACGGCGGCCGAACGGCGCACGAACAGCCGGCTCGGCTGCCAGATCACGCTCACCGCGACGCTGGACGGACTGGTGGTCACCGTGCCGGACCGGCAGATCTGAGCGGCGCGGCACGATGGCCCCCTCCGCGCAGGCGCTGATCGCCGCCTATTACGCCGCCTTCAATGCCGGCGACGCCCCCTCGATGCTCGCGTTGCTCACCGACGACGTCGCCCACGACATCAACCAGGGCGCGCGCGAGGTCGGCCGCGACCGGTTTGCCGCCTTCCTCGACCACATGAACCGCTGCTACCGCGAGCGACTCGAAGACATCGTCATCATGACGACGCCCGACGGAACACGGGGCGCAGCGGAATTCACCGTCCACGGTGAATATCTCGTCACCGACGCCGGCCTGCCGGAGGCGCGGGGACAGCACTATGTCCTTCCCGCCGGTGCTTTCTTCGCGTTCCGCGACGGCCGCATCGCGCGGGTGACGAACACCTACAACCTGCAGGATTGGCTCGCCCAGGTCGGGGCCGAGCGATGAGAGCAAAGGGCTGACAGCGAAGGACCGCGCCATGAACATCGCCCCGCCGCGCCCGTCCGGCTTCCTCTATGCGCCGATGTTCCCGCTCGCTGAAGCGGCGACGCCCTGGCGCAAGCTCGATCTTGGCGGTGTCTCCACGCTCTCCTGCGAGGGCCGCACCATTCTGCGCATTCAGCCCGAGACGCTGAGCGAGCTCGCGGTGCGCGCCTTCCACGACATTTCCCACCTGCTGCGTCCGGGCCACCTGGCCCAGCTGCGGGCGATTCTCGACGACCCCGAGGCCTCCGCCAACGACCGCTTCGTTGCCCTGGACCTGCTGAAGAACGCCAACATCGCCGCCGGGGGCGTGCTGCCGATGTGTCAGGACACCGGCACCGCCATCGTTTTCGGCAAGAAGGGCCAGCGCGTCTGGGTGGAGGGGGACGAGGAGGAGGCGCTCGCCTACGGGGTGCATCGCACCTACACCGAGACCAATCTGCGCTACTCCCAGATGGCACCGCTCTCGATGTTCGAAGAGGTGAACACGGGCAACAACCTGCCGCTGCAATGCGACATCATGGCCGTGCCCGGCGAGCATCACGCCGACGAGCTGCATCTGCTGTTCATCGCCAAGGGCGGCGGCTCGGCCAACAAGAGCTTTCTCTATCAGGAGACCCGCGCGGTCCTGAACCCCGAGCGGCTGGCGCAGTTCATCGAGAGCAAGATCAAGACCCTCGGCACCGCCGCCTGCCCGCCCTACCATCTCGCCATCGTCATCGGCGGCACCAGCGCCGAGCTCACGCTGAAGACGGTGAAGCTCGCCTCCTGCCGCTTCCTCGACACGCTGCCGACCAGTGGCTCCAAGGCCGGTCATGCCTTCCGCGATCTCGAGATGGAACGCCAGGTGCTGGAAATCTCACGCCGCACCGGCATCGGCGCGCAGTTCGGCGGCAAGTATTTCTGCCACGACGTGCGGGTGATCCGCCTGCCGCGACACGGCGCCTCGCTGCCGATCGGGATCGGCGTCTCCTGCAGCGCCGACCGCCAGGTGTTGGCGAAAATCACCCCCGAGGGCGTGTTCCTGGAGGCGCTGGAGACCGACCCCGCGAAGTACCTGCCCGAGACCACCGATGATGCGCTCGGCGGTGACGTCGTGCGCATCGATCTCAACCGCCCGATGAACGAGATCCGTGCCGAGCTCTCACGCCATCCGGTCAAGACAAGGCTGGCCTTGACCGGCACGCTCATCGTCGCGCGCGACATCGCGCACGCCAAGCTGAAGGAGCGGCTCGATCGCGGCGAGGAACTGCCCGCCTATTTCCGCAACCATCCGGTCTATTACGCCGGCCCGGCAAAGACACCGCAGGGGTTCGCCACCGGCAGCTTCGGCCCGACCACGGCGGGGCGAATGGACAGCTACGTCGCCGAGTTCCAGAAGCACGGCGGCAGCATGGTGATGCTGGCCAAGGGCAACCGCTCGCGCGCGGTGCGCGACGCCTGCAAGACCTATGGCGGATTCTATCTCGGCAGTGTCGGCGGCGCCGCGGCGCGCCTGGCGCAGGACTGCATCCGCAAGGTCGAGGTGCTGGAATATCCCGAACTCGGCATGGAAGCGGTGTGGCGGATCGAGGTCGAGGATTTTCCTGCCTTCATCGTCATCGACGACAAGGGCGGTGATTTCTTCGAGGGGCTGGAGTGATGCGCTTCACGGTCGATCGCATCGATCATCTCGTCCTGACCTGCGGCGATCTCGACGTGACGGCTTCGTGGTATCAGCGCGTTCTCGGCATGGAGCGCGAGGAATTCGGCGCCGAGCGGCGCACCGCGCTGAAATTCGGCGGCCAGAAACTCAACCTTCACCAGCGCGGACGCGAGTTCAAGCCCAACGCACCGGCGGCCGCGCCGGGATCGATCGATATCTGCTTCGTCACATCGGTCGGGCCGGAGGATGTCGTGACGCATCTGCGCGAGTGCGGCGTCGGGATCGTCGAGGGGCCGGTGCGCAAGACCGGCGCGCTCGGGCCGATGATGTCGGTCTATTGCCGCGATCCGGACGGCAATCTGGTCGAGGTCGCGAGCTATCTCGAAGGCTGACGCGCCTTCGCCGCCGGACCCGTGGATCAAGGACCGCGTGCAGCTCGACGATTTCGACTTCGACCTGCCACCCGAGCGGATCGCGCAGGCGCCGGCGCGTCCGCGCGACGCGGCGCGGCTGCTCGAGGTGACGCCGACGGCGCTGCTCGACCGCCAGGTGCGGGACCTGCCGGATCGGCTCCGCCCGGGCGATTTGCTGGTGGCCAACGACACGAAGGTCATCCCGGCGCAACTCAGCGCCCGGCGGGGCGCCGCGCGCATCGGCATCACGCTCGACCGGCCGTTGGCCGACGGTTCGTGGCACGCCCTCGCGCGCAATGCCCGGCGGCTGCGTCCAGGCGACGTGCTGACGATCGAGGGCGCGGCGGATTTCTCCGCCACGGTCCTGGCGCGCGCGGCCGATGGCGGCGTGACGCTGCGCTTCAACCGCGAAGGCACCGCGTTCGCCGATGCGCTGGCGGCCGCGGGTGCGCTCGCCCTGCCGCCCTATATCCGCCGCCCGACCGGTCCGCTCGGCGCCGACACGGCTGATTATCAAACCATCTTCGCCCGCAGCGAGGGCGCCGTGGCCGCGCCGACCGCGGGGCTGCATTTCACCGAGGCGCTGCTGGACGCGCTCGCCGCGCGCGGGGTACAGCGCGTGATGGTGACGCTGCATGTCGGACCGGGAACATTCCTGCCATTGCGCGACGCCGACATCGCGCGCCATCGGCTGCACCCGGAACGCGGCGAGATCGGTACCGCCGCGGCCTCGGCGATCAACGCCGCGCGGGCGGCCGGCGGGCGCATCATCGCGGTCGGCACCACCACGCTCCGCCTCCTGGAGAGCGCCGCCGGTGCGGATGGCCGCCTCGCCCCTTTCGCCGGCGAGACGGAGATCTTCATCCAGCCGGGTGACCGGTTCCGCATCGTCGATATGCTGATGACGAATTTCCACCTGCCCCGCTCCAGCCTGTTCATGCTGGTCGCCGCCTTCGCCGGCACCGCGCGCATGCGGGCGGCCTATGCCCATGCGATCGCAGCCGGGTATCGGTTCTATTCCTACGGCGATGCCACCCTGCTGCATCGCGCCGATGGCGCACGATGACGCTGCGCTTCGCGCTGCAGGCGCAGGACGGCGCGGCGCGGGCGGGAAGCCTGCAGACCGCGCACGGCGAGGCCGAAACGCCCTTGTTCATGCCGGTCGGTACCGCCGGAACGGTGAAGGCGATGACCGCCGACGCGGTGCGGTCCACCGGCGCCAGCGTGGTTCTCGCCAACACCTACCATCTGATGCTGCGCCCCGGTGCGGGTCGCGTCGCCGCACTCGGCGGGTTGCACCGTTTCATGGACTGGCCCGGACCGATCCTGACCGATTCGGGTGGCTTCCAGGTGATGTCGCTGGCCAGGCTGCGCCGCATCGACGAGCAGGGCGTCACCTTTCGCTCCCATATCGATGGATCCGCGCATCTTCTCACCCCCGAGCACGCCACCGAGATCCAGCATCAACTCGATGCCACGATCACCATGGCGTTCGACGAATGCACGCCGTTCCCGGCCACGCATGCCGAGGCGCGCGCCTCGATGGAGCTGTCGATGCGCTGGGCCGACCGCTCGCGCCGGGCCTTCGTCGCGCGGGCCGGATACGGGCAGTTCGGCATCGTCCAGGGCGGTGTCTATCCCGATCTGCGGGCCCTGTCCGCTTCGGCGATCGCAGCGCTCGGCTTCGAGGGCCACGCGATCGGCGGGCTCGCGGTCGGCGAGGGCCAGGCCGCGATGTTCTCCGTTCTCGACGCGACCGTGCCGCTGCTCGATCCGAGCCGGCCGCGCTATCTCATGGGTGTCGGCACGCCCGCGGACATGATCGGCGCGATCGCACGCGGGATCGATATGTTCGACTGCGTGATCCCGACCCGCTCCGGCCGCATGGCCCGCGCCTATACCGCGGCCGGCGTGCTCAACCTGCGCAATGCGCGCCACGCCGACGATGCCGTCCCGTTGGACGCGGATTGCACCTGTCCGGCCTGCGCCCGTCACAGCCGCGCCTATCTCCACCATTTGTTCCGCGTCGGCGAGATGCTCGGACCGATGCTGCTCACCTGGCACAATCTGCACTATTATCAGCAGCTGATGCGGCAGGTGCGGGCGGCGATCGTGGCCGGACATTTCGCGGCCACGGCACAGCGCCTGCTCGACGCGCTCATGGTTTAAGCCGTTCCGCTCGCATATCGACGATGGAGGAGGCATGACGGAGCCCGACCCCGCCGCTCTGACCCAGCTCGGCCACCCGAGCCGGCTGCCAGACAATCCTGAATCGGCCCTGCTGGAGCGCGTCGCCAACCCTGCTCCCGGCCGGAACTACGTGGTGCGCTTCACCTGCCCGGAATTCACCTCGCTGTGCCCGATCACGGGGCAGCCGGATTTCGCGCATCTGGTGATCGACTATATCCCGCGCGACTGGATCGTGGAGAGCAAGTCGCTGAAGCTCTATCTTGGCGCCTACCGCAACCACGGCGCCTTCCACGAGGACTGCACGCTGGCCATCGCGAGCCGCCTGGTAGCGACGCTGAGCCCTGCCTGGCTGCGCATCGGCGGCTACTGGTATCCGCGCGGCGGCATGCCGATCGACGTCTTCTGGCAGACCGGCGCGCCGCCGGCGGATGCGTGGATTCCGGCCCAGGACGTGCCCGCGTACCGCGGTCGCGGTTGACCATTTCGTCCGGCCTGGAGGCCTGGAGGCCCGGTGGCTCGGCGCTCAACCCGCCATGACGGCCACGGCCTGGCGCCGGCTCGCCGTGATCGCCTCCAGCAGCCGCTGCCGCAGCGTCGCCGCCGCGGGCCAATAGGAGTCGCCGCGTCGAGACCAGCGCAACACCGCATCATGAAAGCGCTTATGCGCGTCGCCGAGCGCGGTGTCGTGCAGGCCGACCTGATCGAGGAAACAGCCGATCGGGCACGCATGCGCATCGCCGGCGCTGTCGGCGAGCAGGGTCGGGCTTGGCAGCGTGCGCAGCGTCTGCGTCCATTCGAGATGAGAGGCATAGGCCCCGAGAAGGGTGCGCGGGTGGCGTGTCGCCGGTTTGGCCACCCAGTCGCCCACCCAAGCCGCCAGCGCCTCAGCCGGCATCGGGCGCGCGATGGCGTAGCCTTGCGCCTCCTTGACCCCGAGGACGCTGAGCGCATCGAGAATGTCGGCCGTCTCCACTCCCTCCACGACGAGAGCACAATCGAGCCCGCGAGCCAGGGCCTGGACCGTCAACACGAACAGCAGATCGTCGGGGCGGCCATGCAGTTCGCGCCCGAAGGCCTGGTCCAGCTTGATCTTGTCCACCGGCAGGCTTCGCAACCGCAGCAGCGAGGAATAGGCACTACCGACGTCATCGAGCGCGATACCCACGCCCCGCGCGCGGATTTCCTGCACGCGGACCAGGGCCCGGTCGAGGGACAGGAACTCCCCGCTTTCCAGCAGTTCGACCGTGATCCGCGAGGGTTCGATGCCTGAGGCGCAAACGGTTGCATCCAGGCACGGCAGGGCATCGGCGCGCATCAGCACGTCGGGCTCCGCATTGAAGGAGATATCGAGGCGGATCCCCGCCGCGTCCCACCGGCTCAGGTCACTGAGGCCCTGCTCCAGCACCTGCCGACTGAGATCCTTGCGCTCTTCGACGGACAGATGCGGGAGGAACTCACCGGGGTAGACCAGGCGGGAGCCCTTCTCGATCCGCGCCAGCGCCTCCACGCCGACGACGGTGCCGGCTTGCAGGTCGATGATGGGCTGGTAGTGGACGCGCACCTGACCGCGCGCGAGCAACCCGCGCAGCACCGTGGTGGTAGCGGCCTTCTCCTGCGACGGGCGATAGACGTCCCAGCACCGCCCGCGCGGCCCCTTGCGCTCCTTGATGCCGTAGAGCGCGACGTCGGCGTGACGGAGCAACACCTCGCCATCAGCGTCATCGAGCGGGAACAGGGTCATGCCGAGGCTGCCGCCGACCGTGACGCTGGCCCCCTCCGGCAGCATGATCGGCGCCTCGATCGCCGCGCGGATGCGTTCCGCCGCGACCTCGGCATCCTCGGTCTGGGCCAACCCCTCGAGCACGAGCGCGAACTCGTCGCCGCCCAGCCGCGCCACGAAATCCGTGGCGCGCACGGCCTGGCGCAGCCGGGCGGCGATCTCGCGGAGCAGGAAGTCGCCCGCCGCATGGCCGAACTGGTCATTGATCGGCTTGAAATTGTCGAGGTCCATCATGGCGACGGCCAGGATCCGCTCCTGCCGGCGCGCCCTCGCCATCGCCTGCGGCAAATGCTCGGAGAGGGCGAGCCGGTTCGGCAGCGATGTCAGCGGATCGTGGCGCGCCATCCGGCTCTGCGCTGCGCGCTCGGCGCGCAACTGCTCCTTGAGGTCGCATTCGTCCAGCGCCCGGCCGATCAGATCGCCGACGCGGGCGAGGAGCTGCAGCATCTCCTGTGTGAAGACGCCCTTGTGGGCGGAGGCGATGGCCAGGACACCCCAGGCCGCGCCGCCCCGGCGGATCGGCAGCGCCGCGGTCGCGGCCAGGCGATTGCGGCCAAAAAACCCATCCAACGGATCGAGATCCGGGTCGCCGGCGCGGTCGTTGCTGAACTGGAGCTTGCCGCTGCTCCAGGCTTTCAAAGGCAGGACGCGCCCGGCTGTCGCATGCTGCTCGGCGAGCAGGCGGTCAGTCTCGGCGATGCCGGGGCCGGCACCGGTATGGACCTGCAACTGGCCGTCGGCCGCCGGCCGGCCGATCCAGGCCATGACGAACAGACCGCTATCGACCAGCCGCCGGCAGGTCGCGCGCAGAACCTCGGCCTCGCTGCGGGCCTTGAGCAGCAACTTCGCCTGCCCGAGCAGGGCCCGGTAAAGGCCGCGCAGCCGATCCAGATTCTCATGATGGACGCGGTCGCGCTCGCCGATCTCCGCCTGCTCGAGCGCGAGGCCGAGCACGGTGGCGAGATGGCGGATGAAGGCGGGCATCGGCCCCGCCGAGAAGAATCCGGGCTCGTGGCTGCGCAAGGCCAACAGCCGATAGAGCCCGTCGCGCCCGCGCAGCGGCACCACGGCGCTGGACCTCCAGCCATACTCCAGCGCCAGGCGGCGCCACGGCGAGACCGTCGGCTCGGTCAGCCAGTCGTCGGAGATTTCGACCATGCCGCTGCGCCAGGCGCGTCCGGCGGGGCCCTCGGCCAGCGGGCCGTGATCGATCCGGACCTCGACCGACGCGGCATACTCTGCGGCGTAGAGGCCGCTGGTTTCCTCAGCCGCCAGCCTGCCGGTGCCGTCGGGTCGCCAGAGCCAGACCGCGGCGATGCCCGGAACCTCGCCGATGATCGCCACGACCTGTTCGCACAGCGCCTGCCGGGGCTGGGCGGCAAGCTGCGCCGCATCCAGGCGCAGCAGCGCCGCCAGCACGTCGTCAGCGGTAACCTCCGACGGCACCCCGTCCGCCGGGCCGCGCCGGACGGCGATCGCGTGCCGATCCGGAGCGGGCCTGTCATCGCAGCGATCAGAATCCAACAGCGCGACGGTCGTCTCCGCAATCGGCGTCACGGACCACTCCTTCACGCGCAACCGGTCGTCGCCAGCCAGGGAACGGCGTCAGCCCAAAGAGCGCACCACGGCAGATTATCGGACGGCGACCGTGAAGCGGAGCTTAACACGACGGGTCCGACGGGCCGAAGCGGTTCGATCGTGGGAAGCCGGCCGGCGGCGCGTGCCCGATCTGGCCGCGCTGGCCGAGCCAGCCGGCGAGATCCGTCTCGGTGCGAGTCTTCTCGCCCAGCCGCCAGGTGAGCCCGTCCTGGCGACGGAAGATCCGCGCGTCGGCCAGACCACCGTCGCGGTATTTCTGCAGGATCACACCGGCTCCGCGGGTCATCTCGGGAACCTGATCGAGCGGGAAGATCAGCAGCTTGCGGTTGGTGCCGACGACCGCGAGGTGGTCGCCGGCGGCCGGGACGCACAGAAGCGCCTCCTCGCCCGGACGCAGATTGAGCACCTGCTTGCCCGTCCGCTTCTCGGCCAGCAACTGGTCGGCAGCGACGAGGAAGCCGCGGCCGCCGGTGGAGGCGACGAGAAAGCGCCCGCCCGCGCGCCAGACGAAGAGCGCCGCGACATCGTCCTCGTTGGCGAGCCCGGCGAGCAGCCGCACCGGCTGGCCATCGCCCCGCCCGCGCGGCAGATCGGCCGCGGAAAGCGTGTAGGCCCGGCCGTTGGTGGCGAACAGCACCAGCCGATCCGTGGTCTCGCAGACCAGCAGCGTCCGCAGCCGATCCCCCTCCTTGAAGCGCAGCTCCGCGTTCCCGGCGAGATGCCCGCGCAGAGCGCGGATCCAGCCTCGCTCCGAGAGCACCACCGTGATCGGCTCACGCTCGACCAGGGCCTCCTCGGCAACCGTGACGGCCTCCGGCGCGGCGCCGATGGCGGTGCGTCGGGTGCCAAGCGGGGCGGCGGCGAAGCGCGCCTGGGTCGCCGCAATCTCCTCGGCGATGCGCGTCCAGCGCCGGGCGCCATCGGCCAGCAGCGCCTCCAGCGCCGCCCGCTCGTCGGTGAGCGCGGCATGCTCGCGTCGCAGTTCCGCCTCCTCCAGCCGCCGCAGCGACCGCAGCCGCATGTTCAGGATCGCCTCGGCCTGGGTCTCGGTGAGGGCGAACCGCGCCATCAGCGCCTCGCGCGGGGCATCCTCCTCACGGATGATGCGGATCACCTCGTCGAGATTGAGGAACACGAGCAGATAGCCGTCGAGAATTTCCAAGCGGCGGAGGATCGCGGCGAGGCGGTGGCGCGAGCGGCGCTCCAGCACCTCGTGGCGATGGTCGAGCCAGGCGCGGAGAATGTCCCCAAGCCCCATCACGCGCGGGGTTCGCGTCGCATCCAGCACGTTCATGTTGAGGGGAATGCGGCTCTCCAGCGCCGTCGTCCGGAACAGCGTCTCCATCAGCACCGCCGGCTCGACGGCGCGGGTCTTCGGCTCCAGCACCAGGCGGACCTGCTCGGTGCTCTCGTCGCGCACGTCACCGAGCAGGGGCAGTTTGCGCTCCTCGAGGAGCTGGGCGATCTGCTCGATCAGCCGTGCCTTGGCGACCTGATACGGAATCTCGGTGACGACGATCTGCCAGGTGCCGTGCTTGCCGCGCTCGACCGTCCAGTTCGCGCGCAACCGAAAGCTGCCACGCCCGCTCGCATAGGCGGCGACGATGGCCTCGGGCGGCTCGATCAGCAGGCCGCCGGTCGGGAAATCCGGCCCCTTCATGATCGCCACCAGGGAAGCGGTATCGGCGTCCGGATTGCGGATGAGGTGCAGTGCCGCAGCGCAGACCTCGGCCGCGTTGTGCGGCGGGATCGAGGTCGCCATGCCGACGGCGATCCCCGCGGCGCCGTTGGCGAGCAGGTTGGGGAAGGCCGCCGGCAGCACCACCGGCTCATGCTCTTCGTTGTCGTAGGTGGCGCGGAAATCGACCGCGTCCTCATCGATCCCCTGGAGCATCGCCTGCGCGACCGCGGTCAGCCTGGCCTCGGTGTAGCGCATCGCGGCGGCATTATCGCCGTCGATGTTGCCAAAATTGCCCTGGCCCTCGACCA
>JAJZFF010000585.1 GCA_021805485.1 Pseudomonadota bacterium | reverse complement strand
TAGAGCGGATCGTCCGGCGCGATGCCGGCGAGCAGGGCGGCGGCGGCCTCGGGGCGCTTGTCCTGCATCGCATCGGTCGCGGCGAGCATGCGGGCGGCGGTGAGGTCGGGCCGCAGATCGAGCGCGAAGCGGAGCAGGATGCGGCGCAGCAGCGGGTCCTGCCGGCCGCCGACGGTGCCGGCGAGGGTGAGATAGGCCTCGGCGATGCCCTGGCGGGGGGTGTCGACGACCGGGCGGCGGGCGGCGCGTTCGAGCGCCGGCAGGGCGATGCGCAGCTCGGGATGGGAGGCGACCAGTTGCAGCAGCAGGGCGCGGGCGTGGCCGGGATGGCCGGCGCGGTCGGCGAAGCTGGCCAGGGCGAGGGCGAGGCGCAGGTTGGGCTGGCCGATGCCGAGCGTGGCGAGGGCGTAGAAGCGGGCGGCCTGGGCCTCGCGCCCGGCCATGTCGGCGATCAGCGCGGCGTTGAGCCGGTAGATCGGCGCGAAGGGGCCGGGGTGCGCGGCGGCGCGGTCGAGCCGGCCGATCGCCGCGCCGTATTCGGCGTCGCCGGCCTCGCACCAGGCGAGCAGGACCGGGCGGATCAGGCCGGTGAGCCCCTCGGCCGGCAGCGCGGCGAAACGGGTGGCGGCCTGCTTCCAGTCCCCCGCCTTCGCCGCCGCGTCGCCCAGCGTCATGACCGCGAGCGGATCGCCGGGCAGGCGGGCGGCGAGGCGCGCGGCGTCGGCCTTGCCGGCGAGCAGGGCGCTGAGGAAGCTCTGGCCGGCGAGGCGGGCATTGTCCGGGTCGGCGGCGAGGGCGGCGGCGAAGTAATGCGCGGCGGCCGCGTTGTCGCCGGTCTGGGCGGCATAGGCGCCGGCCATGGCGGCGCCATAGGGCGCGGAGACCGGCGGCAGCGCGGCGGCGGCCGGCGCGGCGGCGGCGAGGCACAGGGCGAGCGCGCCGAGGGCGCGGCGCGGCGCGCGGCGGAGGGCCGCGATGGGAAGCCTTCTCATGCGGCCTTCCTACTCCCGATCCGGCGCGCGGTCACGCCCGCCGGGCGGCCGGCTTGTCGTCGGGGATGGCGGGGACTACAAAAACGTGAAGAGGGGCCGGAACCGGCCCGCAACGACGAGACGTCCACGCATGACCAGCCACCGCCCCGACCCGACCGGCGCCCTGTTCGTCAACGAGGATGCCCGCATCAGGGTGAGCATCCGGGCGATCTTCCTCGAGGACCAGTCCCGTCCGGAGGAGCGGCATTTCGTCTGGGCGTATCAGGTGCGGATCGAGAATGTCGGCCAGGTGACGGCGCAGCTCATGATGCGGACCTGGACGATCACCGACGGCAACGGCCATGTCCAGCACGTTCACGGCCCCGGCGTGGTCGGCGAGCAGCCGGTGCTCGACCCCGGCGACGCCTTCGAATACACCTCCGGCACGCCGCTGGAGACGCCCTCGGGCTTCATGACCGGGATCTTCCACATGGTGGCGGTGGACAGCGGCGAGGAATTCGACGTGCCGACGCCGGGCTTCAGCCTCGACAGCCCGCACGCGGACCAGCGGCGGCACTGAGCCCGCCGGCGGGTTGCCAGTTTCGCACCCCCGACCATATCAGCGTCGAGGCGGGTGGCCGGGCGACGGCCGGATCCGCGCAGGACATGGAGACACGCACGTGGACATTCGCACGCCGCCGGACCAGCTCGACACCACCCTGGAGGACGGCCGCCCCAGCCGCGAGGACGCGGAGGCGGCGATCCGCACGCTGATCCGCTGGGCCGGGGACGACGCCGACCGCGAGGGGGTGCGGGACACGCCGGCCCGCGTCGCCCGCGCCTACGAGGATTTCTTCCGCGGCTATGGCGAGGACCCGGAGGCCATTCTCTCCCGCACCTTCGAGGAAACCGAGGGCTATGACGAGATGGTGCTGCTGCGCGACATCCGCGTGGAATCGCATTGCGAGCACCACATGGTGCCGATCATCGGGGTCGCCCATGTCGCCTACCTGCCGAACCGGCGGGTGGTGGGGATCAGCAAGCTCGCCCGCGTGGTGGACGCCTATGCGCGGCGGCTGCAGATCCAGGAGAAGCTGACGGCGCAGATCGCCAACACGATCAACGAGGTGCTGCAGCCGCGCGGCGTCGCCGTGGTGATCGAGGCGGGGCACGAATGCATGTCGACCCGCGGGGTGCACAAGCCCGGCGTGTCGATGGTGACGAGCCGGATGCTCGGCGCGTTCCGCGACGACCCCTCGACGCGGCGGGAGTTCCTCGCGATGATCCAGGGACGGCGCTGCACCGGCTTCGAGACCTGACCCCGTCGCGCCGCCGTCAAGCGGCGCGCAAGTCTGACCCCGTCGCGCCGCCGGGGCGGCGCGCTTGCCTGACCCCCTCGCGCCGCCGCAGGGGCGGCGCGCTAATCTGATCCTGTCGCGGCGCCGCCGGGCGGCGCGCGCTCAGTGGCCGAGGGTCGCCATCTGCTCGGGGACGTGGCGGGCGCCGGCGGCGGCGCCGGGCGGGACCGCGCGGGCGAGCCGGCCGAGATCCTCGGCGGAGAGCGGCACGTCGAGCGCGCGGATGTTCTCGTCGAACTCGGCGAGGCCGGTCGGGCCGGGAATCGGCACCACGTCGCTGCCCTGGGCGAGCAGGAAGGCGAGCGCGAGCTGGGCCGGGGTGCAGCGCAGGCGGTGCGCCATGTCCTCGACGATGCGGACGAGGGCGACGTTGCGGTCGAAATTCCCGGCGAAGAAGCGCGGCTGGTTGCGCCGGACGTCGCCTTCGGGCAGGTCGTCCGGCTCGTGCAGGGTGCCGGTGAGCAGGCCGCGGGCGAGCGGCGAGGCGGCGATGAAGCCGATGTTGAGCTCGCGCAGGCAGGCCAGCGTGCCGGCCTCGGGGTCGCGGGTGAGGAGCGAGTATTCGCTCTCGACCGCGGCGAGCCGGTGGGTGGCGTGGGCGCGGCGGATCGAGTCGGGCGACGCCTCGGACAGGCCGAGGAAGCGCACCTTGCCCTCGGCGACGAGGCGGGACATCTCGCCCACCGAATCCTCGACCGGGATGGCGGGATCGACGCGGTGGAGGATCAGCAGGTCGATCACCGGGGTGGCGAGGCGGCGGAGGCTGGCCTCGACGCCGGCGCGCAGATGGGCGGGCGAGCCGTCGATGCCGAGAAAGGCGCCGTCGGCGCCGCGGCGGATACCGGACTTGGTGGCGAGGACGACACGGTCGCGCACCGGGGCGAGGGCGCGGCCGACCAGGCGCTCGTTGGCGCCGAGGCCATAGACATCGGCGGTGTCGAAGAAGGTGACGCCGCGATCGACCGCGTGGCGGAGCAGCGCCTCGGCGGCGGCGGAATCGGGTGCCGCGGCGGACTCGGTCAGCCCCATGCAGCCGAAGCCCATGGCCGAGACCACCAGCGATCTGCCCAGCCTGCGTTCGTTCATCGCCTGTCCCCGAGGGTTGCGGCCGCCGCGGCGCTCCGGTGAGAGTGTGGGGAGAGCGGACCGGCTTGGCAAGCGGAAACGCGCTCAGCGCGAGGCGGGCACCAGGCGCGCCGGATGGCGGAGGACGCGCACGCGGGCGCCGCGCCGCAGGGTGGGCGGACCCGGCTCGACCACCGAGACCACGCTGCCATCGGCGAGGCGGACGATGTATTCGGCGGCCGGCGCGGCGGAGGGGGCGGTATCGACGCCC
>JAJZFF010000201.1 GCA_021805485.1 Pseudomonadota bacterium | reverse complement strand
ATCGCGCGGCGCAGGTTTTCGGCCGAACGCGGATAGCGCAGCCAGCCATCCTGCGGAAAGGCGACGAGCTGGATGGTGATCCACGGCGCCATCTCCGCCCGCAGCGCGGTCAGCGCCTCCACCGCGAGCAGCCGGTCGTCGCAGATATCGACATGCGAGCGGATCGCCCCGATCCCCTGCGCGATCGACCAGGTGCAGAGCCGCTTCGCCCGCGCATGGATGGCCTCCACGGTCAGGTCCGGCTTGAGCTCGCCCCAGAGGGCGATGCCCTCCAGCAGCGTGCCGCTGCGGTTCAGTCGCGGCAGCCCGAGCGACAGCGTCGAATCGAGGTGCAGATGCGAATCGACGAAGGGTGGCGCGACCAGATCCCCCGCCGCGTCGATCACCGCCGGCGCGGCCGCCTCCGGAAGACCGGGGCCGACCGTCTCGATCACGCCGCCGCGGATCAGGATGTCGACCCCCCGCCGCCCATCCGGCAGCGCCGCGTTGCGGATGAGCAGGTCGCCCGTCACGGGAACAGTCTCGTCGCCGACCAGGCGTCGCCGGTGCGGGTGAACACCGCGCGGTCGTGCAGGCGGAAGTCCCGGTCCTGCCAGAACTCGATCGAATCGGGCATCACATGCCAGCCGGACCAGTGCGGCGGGCGCGGGATCGGCCCGTCGCCATACCGCGCGGTCACCTCAGCGAGCCGCCGTTCGAGTTCGGCCCGCTCGCCGAGCGGGCGCGACTGGTCCGAGGCCCAGGCCCCGAGCCGCGAAATCCGCGGCCGGCTGTCGAAATAGGCATCCGCCTCGTCGTCCGAAACCGCGCGGCACCGCCCCTCGATGCGGATCTGCCGGCGCAGCGACTTCCAGTGGAACAGCAGCGACACATCCGGATTCGCGCGGATCTCGAGCGATTTCCGGCTCTCCAGGTTTGTATAAAAAACAAATCCGGCCTCATCCCACGATTTCAGCAACACGATCCGCGCCGAAGGCCGGCCGTCCGGCGTCGCCGTCGCCAGCGTCATCGCATTGGGATCGTTCGGTTCCGCCGCCTCGGCGTCCTGCATCCAGGCGGCGAAAAGCTGGAACGGATCGGCACTGATATCGATCATCGGTTGCTCTCTCTTCCGTGTCGCAATATTTGATAGTCCAAGCCGCCGCACGCCACCACCCCGGCACGGCCGGCCGAGACACGACAGACTGGAGCCCCCGACATGCAGGAATCCGCACAGACCTACCCGCTGACCGGCACGCTGATGCGTGGCAAGCGGGGCGTCATCATGGGGGTTGCGAACAACCGCTCGATCGCCTGGGCCATCGCCCAGGCGGTGGCCGCGCAGGGCGGCGAACTCGCCTTCACCTACCAGGGCGACGCGCTGGAGAAGCGCATCCGCCCGCTGGCCGAAAGCGTGCAGTCCGATCTCGTCATCCCCTGCGACGTCACCGACGATGCGGCGCTCGACGATGCCTTCGCCGCCGTCGCCGACCGCTGGGGCGAGATCGACTTCCTCGTCCACGCCATCGGCTTCGCCGACAAGCAGTTCCTGCGCGGCCGCTATGCCGATACGCCGCGCGCCGCCTTCCTCCAGGCGATGGACATTTCCTGCTTCTCCTTCACCGCGGCCGCGCAGCGCGCCTCGGCGCTGATGAAGCGGGGCGGAGCGATGGTCACGCTCACCTATCTCGGCGCCGAGCGCGTCACCCCCCACTACAACGTGATGGGTGTGGCCAAGGCCGCGCTCGAATCCTCGGTGCGCTACCTCGCCGCCGATCTCGGGCGCGACGCGATCCGGGTGAACGGCCTGTCCGCCGGCCCGATCAAGACGCTCGCCGCCTCCGGCATCGGCGATTTCAGCTACATCCTGAAATGGAACCAGCTCAACGCGCCGCTCGAGCGCAACGTGGCGCTCGAGGAAGTCGGCGCCTCCGGGCTCTATCTGCTGTCGGATCTCTCGCGCGGCGTCACCGGCGAGATCCACCACGTCGATTGCGGCTATCACATCGTCGGCATGAAGAACCCGATGGCGCCGGATATCGACGCCGTCGAGTAACCGAGGCCGCAGGCGGCGTCAGATCGGCCCCGCGCCGGGGCCGACGTCAGATGGGCTTGTGCGCCCGGTCGATCAGCCGCCTGAGCAGGCCGGGCTTTTTCTCCGGCCGCGGTGCCGTGGCCGAGGCCGCCTCGGCGGCCCGGCGTTCCTTGGTCTTCAGCCAGTCCTCAAGGCTCATATTGGCCTTGGCGGCGCGCTTGCGTTCGTAGTCGGTCTGGGCGTCGGTCATCTTGCGGGTCATGCGCGCGCCTGTGCCAGAACCCGCGATCCGTATCAAGCGCCCCGCGCGTGCATCTCAGCCTCCGGCGCCGAAGCGGCGCAGCATCCGCCGCTCGAAGGCGCCGAGCGCGGCATAGATCCCGATCCCGGTGAAGGCCAGCAACATCAGCGCGGCGAACATGCGCGGAATCTCCAGCCGGTAGCCCGACTCCAGGATTCGCCCGGCCAGCCCGCCGGCAAACCCGCCCGAACTCGCGACGAACTCCGCCACCACCGCGCCCACCAGCGCCAGCGTGCCGGCAATCCGCAGCCCGGCGAGAAAGAAGGGCAGGGCGGAAGGCAGCCGCAGCAGCGCCAGCGTCTGCCATCGGCTCGCCCCGTTCAGCCGGAACAGGTCGGCGAGCTCCGGCGGCGTCGCCGCCAGCCCCGCCGCGGTGTTCGACAGCACCGGGAAGAACGCGACGATGGTGGCGCACACCACCATGGCGGCGAATTGCTGATGCACCCAGATGATGATCAGCGGCGCGATGGCGACCACCGGCGTCACCTGCAACACCACCGCCCAGGGTTGGATCGCCGCCCGCGCCAGCCGGCTCGCCGCCATCGCCAGCGCCAGCGCCATGCCGAGCAGCGCCGCCGCCAGCAGCGCCGCCCCCGTCACGGCGAGGGTCGAGACCAGCGAGAGCAGCAGCGACGCCCGATCCGCCCAGAACGCCGCGACGATCGCCGCCGGCCCCGGCAGCACATAGGGCGGCACCCGCAAGCCGATCACCAGCCCCTGCCACAGCCCCAGCGCCGCGAGGCCGAAGACCACCGGCGCCCATCGCTCGGCGCGGCTCATGCCGGCATCACCGCGCGCAGCGTCTCCGTCACCTCGCGCACCAGCGCGGCATAGGCCGGGTCGGTCCGCCGGTCCCCGCCCTCGGCGAGCGGGCTGGCAATCTCCGCGGCAATCCGCCCCGGTCGCGGCGTCATCACCACGATGCGCGAGGCGAGATACGCCGCCTCGTAGATCGAATGGGTCACGAACACGATCGTGCTGCCCGTCTCCCGCCACAGCGCCAGCAAATCGTCCTGCAAGCGGTTGCGGGTAAACTCGTCCAGCGCGGCGAAGGGCTCGTCCATCAGCAGCAGGCGCGGCCGCGACACCAGCGCCCGCGCGATCGCGACACGCATCCGCATCCCGCCCGACAGCGCCGCCGGCTTCGCATCCTCGAACCCCGCAAGCCCGAGCCGCGCCAGCAGCTCACGCACCGACGCCGCGCTGTCCTCGAAGCGCCGCCCGGCGAGGCGGAGCGGCAGGTGCACGTTTCGCGCCGCGCTCGCCCAGGGCAGCAGCGTGGCGTCCTGGAACACGAAGCCGATCTCGCCCGCGCCGGGTGCGGCACCGCCCTCCCAGACCAGCCGCCCCGCA
>JAJZFF010000413.1 GCA_021805485.1 Pseudomonadota bacterium | reverse complement strand
CGAGGACGAGCAGGAAAAGGATGGCGCCGAGGCCGCTGACCTTGCGGTCCTCCAGCTTGGGATCGGCGGTCCAGGCGAGGAATTCGGCGACGTCGTGCGCCATCTGCGCCGCGTCGGGCTGCTTGCCGTCGGCCAGCGTGACGGAGCCGGGCTTCAGCGCCGGGGGCATCGCGATCTGCCCGCCGGGGAAGGCGACGTTGTAATAGTGGTTCGGCAGCAGGGTCAGGTTCGGCGGGGCCTTGCGGTAGCCGAGCAGCAGCGACTGGACATAGGCGGCGCCGCGCGGATGGCCGGCCTCGAACAGCGAGAGGTCCGGCGGCAGGGCGCCGTGATTGGCGGCGATCGCGGCCTTCGCATCGGGGTAGGACCAGGTGATGGCGTCGTCCGGCGTGGCCTTGACCATATGCGGCTTGCCGTGGGCGTCGGTGCCGTCCGGCTGGCTGATCTGCGCGGTGATCGCCGCGATGTCCTTCTCGGAAAGGCCGATGCCGCCGAGATCGCGGTAGTGCACGAGGCTGAGCCCGTGGCAGCTCGCGCAGTCGGCGCGGTAGACGGCGAAGCCGGTCTGCAGCGCGGCCTGGCTGTAGCCGCCGAACAGCGAGTCGAAGCCGAAGCCGTTGCCGCTGGCGAGGGCCGGGCCGGCGGCGAGAAGCGCCCCGGCGGTGAGGCAGGTGGCAAGCAGGCGCCGCATCAGGCGGTCCTCCGCGAAAGCCGCGCCGGCACCTCGTGCGGGGTTTCCAGCATGGTGACCAGCGGCGTGATGATGAGGAAATGGGCGAAGGCGTAGATCGCGGTGATGTCGGTCACCGCGGGCCAGAGGCCGCGCGCGGGCTCGCTGGCGGCGATGCCGAGGAGAACGAGATCGACCGCGAGCAGGATCAGGAAGCCGGCATAGACCGGGCGGTAGCGGCCGCTCGCCACCGTGCCGCGATCGAGCCAGGGCAGCGCGCCGAGCAGCAGGAAGGCCGCGACGGTGAGCAGCAGGCCGCCGCCGGGCGAGCCGCCCATGCGGGCGAAGCCGTGGAAGACCAGCAGGTACCAGGGCGGGGTGACCCGCACCGGGATGGCCAGCGCCGCCGGCAGGAGCGGGGTTTTCGGCGTGCCGAGGCCGGGGGCGAAGGCGAGGATGGCGGCGAAGATCAGCGCGAAGATCAGGAAGGCGGTGAAATACTGGCCGGCCAGGGCGGAACGAGGCAGCAGGTCGCGCGGGTCGGGGGTGGCGATGCCGTCGGGGTTGGCGGGCGGGGCGGCGCGCGAGGCGACCACGGTGAGGGCGGCGATCAGCAGGACGAGGAAGCCGATCGCCTCATGCGCCATAGCGATGCGCGGGCCGGTGGCGGCATTGAGCCCGGCGCCGCCGAGAAAGGCGGGGCCGACCAGATGGCCGACCAGCGGAAGTGCCGCGAGATGCGCCTGCATGATCAGCAGCGCGCCCTGGGCGGCGGGGCTGCCGGTCATCGCGAAGCCGAGGAAGCCGACCGCCATGCAGGCGAAGAGGCGGACGATCCCGATGACCCAGGCGAGTTCGCGGCCGTTGCGGTAGGTGCCGTAGAAGGCGCCGCGGAACAGCTCGACGAACAGCACGCCGAACAGCATGGTGGTGCCGACGCGGTGCAGGTCGCGGATCAGCCAGCCATAGGGGACGTTGCGGGTGTAGTCGGCGATCGACAGCGCGGCGCCGGACAGGCTCGGCTGGTAGGCGAGGCCGAGCCAGATGCCCGAGAGCGTCAGCACCGCGAGGGCGACGCCGACCAGCGGGCCGACCGACCAGGAGAGCGGCTGGCTGGCGGGGACCAGGCCATCGCTCCAGTGGCGGCGATAGACGGCGCAGAGCGGCAGGCGGGCCTCGAACCAGCCGGGTTTCGTGTCGGTGCTCATGTCAGCGCAACTGGTTCATCATGGCCGGGGCGAGCGGCGCGGGGGCTGGCCCGGAGCGGGAGGGCGCGAGGGCGGCGGCGAAGCACCAGAGCAGGACGACGAGCCCCATCACCGAAATCGTGGCAAAAATGATCCGCAGGGAATCGAGCTGCCCGCCGTCTCCCTGTCCGCCGCCATGCGCGCCGGCATCCGCTTGCGTTGCCATGAGCTGTCTCCGTGACCAACCTGTTGCCTCTGGATGACCGCAAACCGCATAAAATTCAATCCCGTCCGGCCGGCGGGAGGGGTTGCGCGCGCTGGAAGGGGGGCGGCGATGCTGTATAAGTCGGGCATGAATGATCGTTCCGCACCGAATCCGCCCGCCCCCGCCCACGAGGCGCTGAAACCGGCGGCGAGCGAGTGGTTCCGCACGCTGCGCGACCGCATCTGCGCCGCCTTCGAGGCGATCGAGGACGCGCATGGGGGAATGCTGGCGGACCGCGCGCCGGGCCGCTTCGCCCGCACGCCCTGGACGCGCGCGCCGGACGGGCAGAACCGGCTGGAGGGCGGCGGCGAGATGAGCCTGATGCGCGGCCGGGTGTTCGAGAAGGTGGGGGTGAACATCTCGGTGGTGGGCGGCGCGTTCAGCCCGGACTTCGCGAAGAACATTCCCGGCGCGGCGGAGGACCCGCGCTTCTGGGCGGCGGGGATCAGCCTGGTGGCGCACATGCACTCGCCGCGCGTGCCGGCGGCGCACATGAACACGCGGATGATCGTGACGACGAAGGGATGGTTCGGCGGCGGCGGCGATCTCACCCCGTTGCAGCCGGGGACGGCGGCGGCGAAGGAGGACGCGGCGCTGTTCCACGACGCGTTCCGGGCGGCGTGCGACAGATACGATCCCGACTACTACCCGCGCTTCAGCAAGTGGTGCGACGAGTATTTCTACCTGCCGCATCGCGGCGAGACGCGGGGTGCCGGGGGGATTTTCTACGATTACCTGGAGACCGAGCCGGAGCGGCATTTTGCTTTCACTCGCGATGTCGGCCTTGCGTTCCTCGAATCCTATCCCGCGATCGTGCGGCGGCGGATGGACGAGGCGTGGACGCCGGAGGAGCGCGAGGCGCAGCTGGTGCGGCGGGGGCGGTATGTCGAGTTCAACCTGCTCTATGACCGCGGCACCACGTTCGGGCTGAAGACCGGCGGCAATACCGAGGCGATCCTGATGAGCATGCCGCCCGAGGTCAAATGGCCGTGATGGCGGCGTGAGGGCGTGGTGGTCCGGCACGGCGGGGGAGCTCGCCGCGGCGGCGCCGGAGGCGGTGATCGGCGCCCTCGCCCGCCGGCTGGTCGAGACCCACGCGCTCAACCATGAGGAGCAGATCCGCGCCTGGCGGGCGCAGCTGCCGATCCTGACCGCGGCGCTGGCCGGGTGCGGGGACTGGCGGGTGTTGCTGGAATATCCGCTGATCCGGCTGGGGCGGCGGATCGATGCCGTTGTGCTGGGAGAGCGCGGGATTTTCGTGCTCGAATTCAAGATCGGGGCGGCGCGGTTCGCCAATGCCGACCGGTTGCAGGTGGAGGATTACGCGCTCGACCTGTTCGATTTTCACGCCGAGAGCCGGCGCCATCCGATCGTGCCGGTGCTGGTCGCCCCGGACGCGCCGGCGCGCGCGGCGACCCCGCCGCTGCTGGCGCAGCCGATCATGCCGGTGATGGAGGCGAATGCCGCATCGCTCGGCGGGCTGATCGCGGCGACCGAGGCGATGCTGCCGGCGCCGGCGGCGGCGATCGACGCGGCGGCCTGGGAAGCG
>JAJZFF010000537.1 GCA_021805485.1 Pseudomonadota bacterium | reverse complement strand
TGTCGATCGCATCGCACAGCGGCGTGTCGGGGCCGACGGAGCGGACCGGCGTGGTCATGATCTCGCCGACATGCCGGCCGCGGGTGCGGGCGAACTGCCGGGCCGAGGTTTCGGGGGCGAGGAAGCCGCGCCACCAGCCGATGTCCGGAGCGGTCTCGAGTTCGGGGCGGCGCAGCATGTCGCCATCGGTGATGATGCCGAGCAGCCGGCCGCCACGGTCGATCACCGGGAGGGCGGACAGGTTCTGGTCGAGCATGATCCGGCCGGCATCGGCAACGGTCGTCTCGGGTTCGACGGTGAGTGGACCAACCGTCATGATCTCACGCACGTTCATGTCATCCTCCTTTTGGCTAGGAGGACCATGCGCGATGCCCTCCGCCCGCGCATTGACATGCGTCAATCGCGGAAGCGGGCCGGCCTCAGGCGCCGGCGCGGGCGATTTCGGCCAGGGCCTGCGGGCGGGCGACGCTGATATTGTGGTCCGGCGTCACGTCGATCACGCCCTGCTTGCGCAGCGCGGTGAGCGCGCGGGAGACGGTTTCGATGGTCAGGCCGAGATAATCGGCGAGATCGGTGCGGGTCATCGGCAGCCGCAGCCCGGCCCGCGGGGCGCCGCACATCATCGCCCGCCGGCTCCAGCTGTCGATGAAGCTGGCGAGCCGCTCGATCGCGCTCTTGCGGCCGAGCAGCAGCATCTGCTCCTGCGCCACGATGAGTTCGTGCGAGGCGACGTCGAGCAGCCGGCGCTCGAGCGCGGGAAAGCGGGAGAACACGTTGCGCATTTCCACGCGGTCGAACCGGCACAGCCGGACATCGTCGATCGCCTCGGCGCTGAACGTGTAGCGGTCGTCGGCGGCGAGGCCGACGAAATCGCCCGCGCCGACGAAGCCGGTGATTTGCCGGCGCCCGTCGGGCAGGTCCTTGTGCAGCTTGGCGGTGCCGTGATTGATGTTGAAGAAGTAACGGGCGCTGTCGCCCTCCACCGCGAAGCTCTGGCCGCGCGACACCGTGGACTGCCGCGCCACGCTCGCGAGGAAATGAAGATCCTCGTCCGCCAGCGCATCGCACAGGCCGATATGCCGCGCCTCGCAGCCCGCGCACAGGCCAGGAATGATGGCTTCCGAAAGATTGATGGGCGAGCGAAGCGCCCGGTCCCGCTGCTCCAGCATCTCGCGTCCTTCCGACGTCTCAGCAATCATTTTGTAGTGCAGAGCAACAAGGTCGCGCAACTCGTATGATTCAGGCCGCGAATGTGCGGTTAGCTGCGCCACCGGCGACGCGCGCGGCGCTTTGTCTTTTAATTCGAGAATCTTACAGGGCTTCCGGTTGATTTCGATCAAGGCGCGGTTCATCCGCTTGGTCGATCCTGTCATGCTTTCTGACGATGTTACATTGCATGCATGAACCGACTTACCTGATCGAACCCATGATCCGCGAGCACATCGACCCGTGCTTCGTGATCGCGCGCCTGGCCCAGCCCTGGCTCGACCTCGCGCGATGGCGGCGCCATGCGCGCGAGTGCATCGCGGCGAATCCCGGCCGGCGCGGCATGATCACGATCCGCCGGGTGCGGCGGCGCAACCCATGCGGCCTGGCCTGCTACCGGTGCGAGGCCGATCTCGAACATGGCCGGCTGATGGCGGTGCGGCCCTTCGCGGTGCTCGACCCGCTCGATGACAGGCCGCTGCTCACCGCGCTCGCGGCACGGCTCGCGGCCATCGCGCATGATACCGGCTGCGGCGCCATCCGCATCGTCGCCACGGGGGCCGACCTTCCGGCCGGCGCGCTCGGCGGTGTTGCCCGGGCGGTCTCCCGGGCCGGGGAACACACCTTCCTGCTCTGACCCGCCCCGACGCAAGGAATGCCGGCCCGGCCGGCAAGTCCTCCAGAACGACAAGCGGCCGGACCGCCCGAAAGCGGCCCGGCCAGACTGGCACGGCTACGGCGCTGCCGTCAGGGGAAGCGGCGCCGCGTGTACAGCCATGCGAGAACGTACAACCCGAGATAGACGAACGGGATGAACAGGATCAGGCCTTCAAGTCCACCGAGCATCGGGGCGTCTCCTTACACTTTGTCGTCGGGCTGATGGCGGCCAAGGACCGCCGATTGCTGTGCCTCGAACAGAACGGCGCCGCTCGCCGAGATCAGAACGATCATCATCGTTCCGACCAGCCAGCCGAAATACCAGGGCCCCTCGTCGCCGGTGACCACGGCGAGCAGGATCGCCGCGAAGAGGATGACCGCGAGGGCGGCGAATTTGATCGTGTTCAACATGGCTCGATCTCCGCTCCTCAGTAGGAGTGATCGTTGGCGATGACGGACTCGGTCTTGACCTTCCCGCGCATGACGCGGAAGGCCCAGGCCGTGTAGCTCAGGATGATCGGCACGAAGACCAGCGCGAAGGCCAGCATCCAGCCGAGATTGTAGGCGCTGCCCGAGGCGTTCCACACCGTCAGGCTCTGCGCCGGCGCGGTGGTGGAGGGCATCAGGAAGGGGAACATCGCCGCCCCGGTGGTGAAGATCGTGCCGATCCAGGCCAGCGCGCCGAGCCACCAGCCGAGGATCGGCTTGCGGGCGGCGAGCGCCAGCGGACCCGCGACCATGCCGAGCAGCCCCACCGCCGGCAGCAGCCAGAGCACCGGATGCTGGTGGAAATTGTCCATCCAGGCGCCGGCGCGCATCGCGACCGCGGGGCCGCCGAGCGGGGTCGCCGGCATCGCCGGGTTGACCGGGGCGGTGTAGGCGAAGCCCTTGATGAAGCGGACCCAGACGCCGCCGATCGCGAACAGGGCGGCGGCGAGCAGGCCGGCGGGCACCGCATAGCGCCGGGCGCGCTCGGCGATCGGGCCCTCGCCGCGGATCATCAGCATCGCCCCGCCCTGGTGCACGGCGAGGGCGAGCGAGAGCACGCCGCACATCACCGCGAAGGGGTTGAGCAGATACCAGATGAAGCTGCCATCCTGGTAATACTGGCCGTCCCAGCTGAAGTGGAAGCCGACCCCCTGCAGCACGTTGCCGAAGGCGGCGCCGTAGATGATCATCGGCAGCGCGCCGGAGATTAGGAACGCCCAGTCCCAGGTCGCGCGCCAGCGCCGCGCATCGACCTTGGAGCGGTATTCGAAGGCGACCGGGCGCATGATCATGCTGAACAGCAGCAGGATCATCACCACGTAGAAGGTCGAGAACGAGGTGGCGTAGAGCGTCGGGAAGGCGGCGAAGATGGCGCCGCCGCCGAGGATGAACCAGACCTGGTTGCCGTCCCAGTGCGGGCCGATCACGGCGAGCGCGGTGCGGCGTTCGGCATCGGTGCGGCCGACGAAGCGCAGCAGCGCGCCGACCCCCATGTCCATCCCCACCATGATGCCGAGGCCGGAGAGAAGCACCCCGAGCAGCACGGCCCAGATGACCTTGAGCGCGATATAGAGTTCCATGGCGCGGTTTCCTTACTGCCAGGACTTGTCGGCGTAGCCGGGGCGCATCAGCGACGGGCTGGCCGCCGCCTCGACCGGACGGGCATGGGCGTGCTCGCCGGGGCCGAGCCTTGCATATTTGAACATCAGGTAGAGTTCGGCGGCGATGAACAGGCTGTAGAGCAGCGCGAAGCCGATCAGCGAGAACAGCATGTAGCCGACCGTGTGGCTGGAGGCGGACTGGAAGGTCGGCAGCCAGCCATA
>JAJZFF010000651.1 GCA_021805485.1 Pseudomonadota bacterium | reverse complement strand
GCCTGCAGGCGGCGCGCTCGGCGCTGCCGGCGCCGGACGACCTGCTGGTGGAGACGTTTCCGCGCGGCGGGCGGTGGTATCTCGTCGCCTATTGCTTCGAGGGGCGGCAGGCGCACCAGGCGCTGGGGATGCTGCTGACCCGCAGGCTGGAGCGGTTCGGCTTCCAGCCGCTCGGCTATGTCGCGACCGATTACGTGCTCGGCATCTGGTGCGCGCGCGAGCCGACCGGGGTCGGGCGGCTGTTCGAGGAGGACCTGCTCGGCGAGGATCTCGAATCCTGGATGGCGGACAGCTCGATGCTGCGGCGCAGTTTCCGCAATGTCGCGGTGATCGCCGGGCTGATCGAGCGGGTGCATCCGGGCGGCGAGAAGAACCGTAGACAGATCACCATCAATACCGATCTGATCTATGATGTTCTCCGCAAGCACGACCCGACCCATATTCTCCTCCGCGCCACCTGGGCCGATGCCGCGCACGGGCTGGTCGATCTCGCCCGCATCGCCGGCATGCTCGCCCGCGCGCGCGGGCGGGCGCATCACCGCGCCCTGCCCCGGGTCTCGCCGCTCGCCGTGCCCGTCCTGCTCGAAATCGGCCGCGAGCGCGTCGGCGGCGCCGAGGCCGAGGACGCCCTGCTCGACGAGGCGGCAGAACTCGTCGCCGAGGCGATGGGAACGCACACTCTGGCCTAACGCTCGCGCCTGTGAAATGAGCCGGGACATGACCGCCGCACCGATCCATCGCGCCGCCGGGCGCTTCCTGCTCGACCCCGCCGGCGCCGTGTTCTGGCCGGACCGGCGCGCCCTGATCGTCGCCGACCTGCATCTGGAAAAAGCCTCGTCGATCGCCGCGCGCGGGGGGCTTCTGCCGCCCTATGACAGCCGGGCGACGCTCGACCGCCTCGCGCTGCTGCTGCGCCGCTACGCGCCGGAACGGGTGATCGCGCTCGGCGACAGTTTCCACGATGAAGCCGGCCGCGCCCGCCTGCCGGCGGAGGATGCGGCGCGGCTGGCGCGGATGGAGGCGGCGCATCGCTTCCTCTGGATCGAGGGCAATCACGACGCGGGCGCGGGGCCTGCGGACCATGCTGAAGGGAATGCCGTGTTCCGCCATGTCGCGGGGTCGGTCGCGTCCGGGCAGGTCGAGTTCTCCGGCCATTTCCATCCGAAGGCGCGGATCGCGACGCGGGCCGCTTCGGTGTCCCGGCCCTGTTTCGTGGCCGATGCCCATCGCGTGCTGCTGCCCGCCTTCGGCGCCTATGCCGGCGGGCTGGAGGTGACGGCGCCGCCGATCCGCGCGCTGTTCCCGCGCGGCGGGCAGGTGTTCCTGCTCGGCCGCGAACGGGTCTATGCCTTTCCCCTCGCCCATGCCGGAAAGGCCGCGTGATGGCGACGACGCTGCTCTGGCTGCGCAACGACCTGCGCCTGGCCGACAACCCCGCCCTCGCCGCCGCGATCGAGGAGGGAAACGTGCTGCCGGTCTTCGTGCTCGACCCGGCGGCGGAATGCGGCGGGGCGTCGCGCTGGTGGCTGCACCATTCGCTCGCCGCCCTTGAGGCCAATTTCGCCGCGCGCGGCGGGCGGCTGACGCTGCGCCGGGGCGATGCGGCGGCGATCATCCCGGCGCTGGCGCGGGAGGTTGGCGCCAGCGCGGTTCATGCCGGGCGGGCGCACGAGCCCTGGCTGCGCGAGGCCGACCGGCGCGTGGCGGTGGCGCTGCAGGAAGCGGGGATCGCGTTTCACCGCCACCGCTCGGCGCTGATGTTCGGCCCGGAGCGGATCACGACCAAATCCGGCGGGGTGTATGGCGTCTATACGCCGTTCTCCCGCGCCTGTTTCGAGGCGTTTGCGCCGCGCCCGCCGATTCCCGCTCCGGCGCGCCTCGCCGCCGCCGGCGATCCCGGCGGCGACAAGCTCGACGACTGGGGGCTGCTGCCGGTGAAGCCCGACTGGGCCGGCGGGCTGCGGGAAAACTGGACGCCGGGCGAGGCCGGGGCGCGGGCGCGGCTCGACGCCTTTCTCGCCAGCGGCTTCGGCGACTACGACCGCCAGCGCGACCTGCCGGGGATCGCCGGCACCTCGGGCCTGTCGCCGCACCTGCACTGGGGGGAGATCGCGATCGACGCCGTCTGGCGCGACGCCGCGGCGGCAAAGGGGCGCGACGCGGCGCGGCAGACCTTCCTCAAGGAGCTGATCTGGCGCGAATTCGCCGCCTATCTGCTCTGGCACACGCCGGACCTCGCGACCCGGCCGATGAAGGCGCAATTCGCCGACATGCCCTGGCGGGAGAGTGCGGCGGACCTCGCCGCCTGGCAGCGCGGGCGGACCGGGGTGCCGATCGTCGATGCCGGGATGCGCCAGCTCTGGCGGACCGGCTGGATGCATAACCGGGTGCGGATGATCGTCGCCTCCTTCCTGGTCAAGCACCTGCTGCTGCCCTGGCAGGCCGGCGAGCGCTGGTTTCATGACTGCCTCGTCGATGCCGACGCGGCCTCGAACGCCGCCTCGTGGCAATGGGTGGCGGGCAGCGGGGCGGATGCGGCGCCCTATTTCCGCATCTTCAACCCGGTGTTGCAGGGGCGGAAATTCGACCCCGACGGCGCCTATGTCCGCCGCTTCGTGCCCGAACTCGCCAACCTGCCGGACAAATACATCCACGCGCCGTGGGAGGCGCCGGAGATCGTGCTGCGCGGCGCCGGCGTGCGGCTTGGCGCGCGCTATCCGCACCCCATCGTCGGCCTCGCCGAGGGGCGGGAGCGGGCGCTGGCCGCCTTCGCCGCGATCAGCGGGAAAACGCCATGAGCGGGGTGCGGCTTGCGGTGATCGGCGGCGGCATCGCCGGCATGGCGATGGCCTGGCTGGCGCGGGCGCGGCGCGATGTCGTGCTGTTCGAGGCGGCCTCGATGCTCGGCGGCCATGCCGACACCCAGCACGTCCGGCTCGGGGCGCAGGAGATCGCGGTCGATACCGGGTTCATCGTGCTGAACGACCGCAACTATCCGAATCTCGAAGCCTTCTTCCGCGAACTCGGCGTCGCCACCCATGACACCGACATGTCCTTCGGCGTGTCGATCGGCGGGGGCGACCTTGAATATGGCGGCGGCTCGCTGGGGCAATTGTTCGCGCAACCGCGCAACCTGGTCCGCCCGCGCTTCCTGCGCATGCTGCGCGACGTGATGCGCTTCAACCGCGAGGCGCCGTCGCTGCTGCAGGCGACCGGCAACGAGTCGCTGGGCGCCTGGCTCGACCGCAACGGTTATGGGCGGGACTTCGTCGAGGATCATATCCTGCCGATGGGGGCGGCGATCTGGTCCGCCTCGGTCGAGGGGATGCGGGCCTTCCCGGCGCGGCATTTCGCCCGCTTCTTCCACAATCACGGCCTGCTGACGCTGAACGACCGCCCGCAATGGCGCACGGTGACCGGCGGCTCGCGCCGCTATGTCGAGCGCGTGGCGGCGACGCTCGGCCGCCGCGTGCGGCTTTCGGCGCCGGTGCGGCAGGTGCGGCGCGCGCAGGCCGGCGTCATCGTCGTCACCGATGCCGGCGAGGAGATTTTCGACGAGGTGGTGTTCGCCTGCCACGCCGACCAGGCGCTGGCGATGCTCGCCGACCCCGCCCCGGCCGAGCGCGAGATCCTCGGCGCGGTGCGCTTCCAGCCCAACCGCGCCGTGCTGCATACCGACAC
>JAJZFF010000687.1 GCA_021805485.1 Pseudomonadota bacterium | reverse complement strand
CCTGCGCGCTGGCGGGCAACCCGAACGGCATGGCCGAGGTGATGCGCGCGCTGCTGGTGCGGCTGCAGGGTCTGCTGGTCGCGGGCACGGCGCCGCCGCCGAGCCGCTATCCGCGCGTCGCCGACGCCACGCTGGTGCCGCCGCCGACGGACGCCGCCGGCTTCGCCCGCGTGCCGGGCCTGGCCTATGCCGGCCTCGTCAACGACGTGCCGATGCTGGACCGCGGCCCCGAATTCGACGCCGCGCATGAGTCCGGCGTGCTGCGCGAGCCGCCGCGGCTGCTCCCCGGTGCCGCCCCGCCGGTGCTGGTGCCGGCGCTGGACGCGGATGGCAACGAGACCGGCGGCGTGCGCACCGTGACCCTCGCCGCGCCGCTGGGCACCTATGTCGGGTGGAACCGGCGCCGCGCCGGCTTCGCGGAGGGCGAACTCTGCTACCTCGCCGGCAGCTTCGTGCCGTTCGCGCGCACCGAGGCCGAGCGCCGCGCCGCCTCCGACCCGCGCCCCTCCCTGGCCGAACGCTATGGCGACCATGACGGCTACGTCGCCGCCGTCGCGCGCGCCACGGCCGCG
Organism: Pseudomonadota bacterium; assembly: GCA_021805485.1. The sequence goes on along the minus strand of JAJZFF010000687.1, from coordinate 3,122 downwards.
GCCGAGGCGGATGGGTTCCTGCTCGCGCCCGACGCCGAGCGCCTTCGCCGGGACGCCGCCGCGAGCCAGATTTTGAAGTGAGCGCGTAACCGGCCGCACCGCAGCGGCGCATGAACCTGGTGCGCGGAGCTGCGGCCCGGCGGTTCCCCGCCGTCGGGTGATGGCGCGGTCGGCACGGATTGCGTAGAAGGACCGTGACCTTCCCGGGGGGGATCATGGCTGGAGAGCCGCGCGGGCCGGAGTTTTCGGCGCTGATGGCCGCAGCGCAGGATGGTGATCGGCGTGCCTATGGCGAGTTGCTGCGGGCGCTGACGCCCGTGTTGCGGGCCATGGCGCGTCGGCATTGGACCATGGCGCGGGTACAGGACATCGAGGACGTCGTGCAGGAGACCTTGCTCGCCATTCATCAGGCCCGGCACACATTCGATCCCGGGCGGCCGTTCCTGCCCTGGGCGGGCACGATCCTGCGCCATCGCCTTTCCGATGTGCGCCGCGCCGGCCAGCGGCGCGGGCGGCGCGAGACGCCGATCGTGGACGAGCTCCCGGCCCCCGCGCCGAGCGCCGAGCACGCCACCGACGTGCCGACGCTGAGCCGCGCCATCAGCCGCCTGCCGGCGGGTCAGCGCCAGGCGGTGGAGCTCCTGAAGCTCAAGGAAATGTCGCTGCAGGAGGCAGCTTCCGAGAGTGGGCAGAGCGTGGGCGCCCTCAAGGTGGCGATGCACCGGGCGCTGCTGCGCCTGCGCCAACTGCTCGGCGAGGCGGAATGATGGACACCGACCGCCTCATCGACTCCCTGGTCGACGATCTCCGTCCGGTGCGGCGCCTGGCGTCGCCCGGCCGGCGGCTGCTGCGCTGGCTCGCCATCTCGGTCCCGGTCGTGGGCCTGATCGTGCTGGCGATGGGGATCCGCCCGGACCTGCCGCCGATGCTGCTGGAGGTGCCCTTCCTGGCCGAGATCGGCTTCGCCGCGGCGACGGCGCTGACCGCGGGCTGGGCGGCGCTGGCCGCCGGCGTGCCCGGCACCCCGCGCTGGCGGCTGGCCCTGCCGCTGCTGCCGCTGACACTGTGGCTGGCGAGTTTCGCCGGGCACTGGCTGATGGCGGTGCAGATGCGGCACGTGGACGCGCTGGCGCTGCTGTTCGACCCGATGTGCGTGCCGATGATCGCCGAGATCGGCTTCGTGCCGGCGGCGGCGATGGCGGTGATGATCCGCCACGGCGCCGCGGACGGCGTCAAGCCGGCGACGCTGTGGGGCATGCTGGCCGCCACCGCGCTCGCCGATGTCGGGCTGCGCATGGTGCATGGGGTCGACGCGGTGCCCACGGTGATCATCTGGCAGTTCGGCTCGGTCGCGGTATTCTCTGCGCTCGGGCCGATTGCGCTGCCGCGTCTGCTGGCGCCGCGGGCGGCGCTGGCGTGATCCCGACCGGCGCGCTCCCGCGCGCCGGCAAGTGGCTCCACGCGCCAGCATCCCTGGGGGAGACGCTCCGATGACAATGACGAATCGCATGGCCGCCGAGTTCCTTGGAACCTTCTGGCTCACCTTCGGCGGCTGCGGCAGCGCGGTGCTGGCGGCGGCCTTTCCCGGCCTCGGCATCGGCTTCGCCGGTGTGGCCCTCGCTTTCGGCCTGACGGTGCTGACGGGGGCCTACGCGGTGGGTCCGATCTCGGGCGGCCATTTCAATCCGGCCGTGACCATCGGCCTATGGGCCGGTCGGCGCATCCCGGGCCGCGACATCCCACCCTACGTCATCGCCCAGGTCGCCGGGGCCATCGCCGCCGCCGCCGTGCTCTATGTCATCGCCAGCGGCAAGCCGGGCTTCGAACCGGGCGGCTTCGCCTCGAACGGCTATGGCGAGTTCAGCCCTGGCCATTACAGCCTCGCCGCCTGCCTGCTCATGGAGGTGGTGGCGACGTTCTTCTTCCTCATCGTCATCATGGGATCGACGGCGCAGAACGCGCCCGGCGGATTCGCGCCGATCGCGATCGGCCTGGCGCTGACGCTGATCCATCTGATCTCGATCCCGGTGACCAACACCTCGGTCAATCCGGCCCGCAGCACCGGCCCGGCGCTGTTTGCCGGCGCCGCCCAGATCCAGCAGCTCTGGCTGTTCTGGGTCGCCCCGATCGCGGGCGGCGCGCTGGGCGGCCTCGTCGCGCGGCTGCTGGGCGAGGCCACCGCATCGGCCGACAAGCCGGGCATCGCCACGGACCCGGCGTCGGGGCGCTGAAAATTCTCCGTGCGGGCGCGGTGGCACGCAGCGTGCCACCCGGCACGGACGCGCGCGGACGACAAATATTTCCGCCCGCCCCGTAACGGCCGCCAGGGCTCCGCCGCAGCATCATCGGGCGCAACATCGCGCTCGCAACCAGGAGAGAGACCCATGGACCGTCGTATGCTCGCCACCACCATCGCCGCGGCCGCGATCGGGCTTGCGTTCGCCGCCCCCGCGATGGCGGCCAATACGCCCGCCGGCATGGAGAAGTGCTACGGCGTCGCCGCCGCCGGCCACAATGACTGTGCCTCGGAACTGCGCAACGCGGCGGCGGCGCATTCCTGCGCCGGCCAGGGCACCAAGGCGCGCGACTCGCACGACTTCACCTACGTCCCCGCCGGCGCCTGCACCAAGATCGACGGCGGCAAGCTGTCCGCGACCTGAGGTCGGCCCGGGCGGCGCGCGGAATTTTGCCTGAACCGTGTAACCGCCGCCCGTGCTCCGCCGCAGCATCATCGGGGGCAGGATCGCGCCCCGCAACAGGAGAGAGACCCATGGACCGTCGTATCCTCGCCGCCTCCATCGCCGCCGCCGCGCTCGGCCTCGCCCTCGTCAGCCCCGCCCAGGCCGCGGACAAGCCGGCGGCCAAGGAGAAGTGCTACGGCATCAACGCCAACGCCAAGAACGACTGCGCCGCCGGGGCGCACTCCTGCGCCGGACAGGCGACCAAGGCCCGCGATCCGAACTCCTTCGTCTATCTGCCGGCCGGGGCCTGCAGCAAGATCGACGGCGGCAAGCTGTCCTCGAGCTGAGGCGAGGCACGCGGTGTCGGCCGTCATGGACCCGGTGCCGGCGCTGCCGATCCCCTCGCGGGGGGGGATCGGCCTGCGCTTCCCGCACCATCGC
>JAJZFF010000574.1 GCA_021805485.1 Pseudomonadota bacterium | reverse complement strand
TCTACGAATCCTATTTCCGCGAATCGGTGCAGGGGCTCGATGTCGGCTCGGCGGTGAAGTTCCGCGGGGTGACGATCGGCAAGGTGAGCGAGATCGGCCTCGTCGCGGCGGACTATCCGCCGCCCGACCCGAAGAACCTGAACGAGAAGGTCTATCACCAGGTCGTGGTCCAGTACCGGATCGACCCGCGCAAGCTCGGGCGCGATGCCGACATCCTCGAAGCGATCCAGCACGGGCTGCGCGTGCAGGTCGCGCCGCAGGGAATCACCGGCCTCGCCTATCTCGAACTCAGCTTCGTCAACCCGCAGAACAACCCGCCGCAGTCCGTGCCCTGGACGCCGCATCATCTCGTCATCCCCTCGGTGCCGAGCACGCTGACCGAGGTGCAGGACGCGGTGCAGGGCTTCCTCAACAACATGCGGCACGTGAAGCTCGGCCGGACGATCGACACGCTGACCTCGATGATCGACACCGTGAACCGCGAACTGACCACCGGCAGCGCTCACGAGGCGCTGGCCAATGTCAACGGGCTGCTGGTCGAGCTCAAGCACCAGGTCAGGCAGGCCGACCTGCCGGCGACGACCCGCTCGATGCGCACCCTGGCCGACGGCACGCAGACCCGCGAGATCCTGCAGCAGCTCGAAACCACGAGTGCGGCACTCGCGAAGGCGAGTGCGGCGATGCCGGCGCTGATCGCCCAGTCGGAGGCGACGATCCGCCACGCCAACGAGGCGACGGCGATGGTCGAGCGGCAGATGCTGCCGATCCTGCAATCGCTCAAGCAGGCCTCGGCCAATCTCGAAGACCTGTCCGACACGCTGAAACGCAATCCCGCCGCCGCGCTGCGCGGCAGGGAACCGCCGAGAGAGACGCCATGACCCCGATCTCCCGCCGCCTCGCCCTCGCCGCCCCGCTGGCCCTTGCCGGCTGCGGCACGGTGCTGTCGGAACAGCCCTACCGCCCGCGCACCGACTGGCCGCTCGCCCCGGCGCCGGATCTCCACCCGGCATCCCGCCCCTCACGCAAGGTGGTGAAGGTTCATGGCCTCGATGCCGGCCCGGCGCTGACCGATCGCGGGCTGATCACGCTCGAAGCCGATGGGAGCATCCATCGCGGCTATTACAACCGCTGGGCCACGGCGCCGGCGGATGCGGCGACCGCGGCGCTGATGACCTGGCTGCAGGCCTCGGGCGATTTCGCCGCGGTGGTGGGGGATGGATCGTCGGTGACCTCGGATCTGACGGTCGGCGGCACGCTCGACACGCTGCTCGCGGCACCCGCGCGGGGCGAGGCGCGGGCGGCGCTGACCCTGGTGGTCGCGAAGCCGGTCGGCATCGGCGAACGGCCGCTCGCGCAGAAGCGCCTGACCGCGACAGCACCGCTCGCGGGCGCTGCCCCGGCCGACCTGGTGGCCGCCCAGCGTGCCGCCCTTGCCGGCGTGCTGCGCCAGGCGGTCGCCCTGGTCGCGCGGTTCCGGTAGGCCCGGCCGGTCAGCCCTCTTCCGCGGTATTGGGATCGAGCGTCGCGGCGATGGGCGTGGTGCGCGGCAGGATCTGGTAGGGCTGCTGCTGCTCGTTGGGCACCGGCTCGCGCACGCGCTGGCGCCAGACGCCGAAACCCACCGCCGCCGCGGCCGCGAGGGCCAGGAAATAGAACAGCCCGCCGGGGCCGATCCGCGTCATCGCCATCGCCGCGATGATCGGGCCGATTGCCGCGCCGATGGAATAGACCAGCACGAGGCCGCCGCTGGCCCCCACCCGCTGGTCGGGCTCGAGAAAGTCGTTCGTATGGGCGACGCAGAGCGGGTAGAGGGTGAAGACGAGGCCGCCGAACAGCAGGCCGAGCGTATCCACGACGTCCGGCCGCCGGGCCAGGAGGCCGAGCACGAGGCTGACCAGCCCGGTGCCGGCAAACGTGCCGATGATCACCTTGCGCCGGTCGAACCGGTCGGAAAGCCGCCCGATCGGGATTTGCAGCACCACGCCGCCCAGGATCACGAGGCTCATGAACAGCGCGGTCTGCGGCCTGCCCATGCCGAGCCCGTGCGCGTAGATCGCGCCGAGCGCGTAGAAACCGCCGAGCATCACGCCGGTCACCGCCGCGCCGATGATGCCGAGCGGCGAGATCCGGTAGAGACGGACGAAGGAGAGCGGCGTCGCCCCCCCCAGCGCGGGGCCGGGGATCCGCGTCAGCGCGATCGGGATCACCGCGAGCGAAAGCAGGATCGAGGCGGCGATGAACGGCAGCGCCGGGACGCGGTTGCCAAGGTCGAGCAAAAACTGTCCCGCCCCCTGCCCGGCATAGAGCGCGACCATGTAGAAGGCGAGGATGGCGCCGCGGGTCTGCGGCGTCGCCCGCTCGTTCAGCCAGCTTTCGATGCAGATGAACACGCCGGCAAGCGACAGGCCCTCGATGAAGCGCAGCACCGCCCAGAAGCCGAATTCCTGCCAGACCGTGCAGGCCAGCGTGCTCGCCGAGAACAGCGAGACGAAGGCGGTGAAGGCGCGGATATGGCCGACCCGCTCGATGATCCGCCCGGCGCGCAGCGCGCCCAGCGTCAGCCCGGCGTAATAGGCGGTGCCGATCAGCCCGATGAGCAGCTGCGTCGTGCCCGCGGCTTCGAGCCGCAGGCTCATCAGCGTCGCGAGGAAGCCGCTGCCGGCCATCAGCATGAAGATGGAGAACAGCAGACTGCGGACGGAAAGCAGCGAGGAGACCATCAGAACCTCATCCTGCCGCAAGGCAAAGGAGACGCCAAGGCGACCGACGATCCGTCCCGGACCGGCCCACCGCCTGGAGCACTTCCCGATCCTTCCGGGTCGGCTTTCATGCTCTATTGTATTGATAAATAGAGCATCATCCGATCAGATGACTCCACCCGACCGGATGATGCTCTAGGCGGTGGGCCGGCTGCGGTCAATGCCGCCGGTGCGGGTCAGCTTCGCCCGCATGCACGATCAGGCGGCGGTGCGCAGCGTCCCGCCTTTGCCGTCCTGCGCCGCCCGGCATTCGACCAGGGCGGCGTGGAGCGCGCGGATCGCGTCGTCGAAGCGGTCGGTATCGAGAATGAACTGGATGTCGACATTGCGCATCTGGTGCTGCATCGCCTTCACCCCGATTCCCGCCGCGCCGAGCGCGTCGAGCGCGCGGCCGACACAGCCCTCCGCGCTGAGATCGCTGCCGATCAGCGCGACCATGGCGAGGCGCGGCGCCGAGACCTCGGCGTTCGGAAATCGCGCCTCCAGATCGGCGATCACCCGGCGCACCGTCGGCCCGCCGGCGGCGAGATAATGGGTGATGGCGTTGGCGTTGGACGACTTGCTGACGATGCGCGCGCGGTGCTTCGTCAGCGTGTCGAGGATCGCCGCGTCATAGCCCTTCTTGCCGACCATGTCCTGCTCGAAGAACTGAAGCGCGCGCAGCTCGCGGATGCCGGTGACGATCTCGATGCGCGGCGCGGCTGAAACGTAGTCGGCGCAGATCAGCGTGCCCTCGTCGTGCCGGTCGAAGGTGTTGCGCACCCGCAGCGGGATGCCCGCCTGGCGCAGGCCGCGCGCCGCCCCCGGATGGATGACCTCGACCCCGAGATTGGCGAGCTGGTCCGCCACGTCGTAATTCGTGCGGCCGATCTTGCGCGCCTTGCCGACGCCGACGACCTTCGGATCGGCGCTGGAGAGATGGAACTCCTTGTGGATGATCG
>JAJZFF010000642.1 GCA_021805485.1 Pseudomonadota bacterium | reverse complement strand
AGCGGCGATGGGCGCGGCGGTGGAGGCGGCGATCGCCAATCCCGACCCCGAGCGCTATGCGCGCCAGCGCGCGGCCCTCGCGGCCGCGCGGGCGAGCCGCACACCGGACCGGCTCGCCGCCGACTACGCCGCGCTGGTGGCGCGCGGCTTCCCCGGCCTGCTCGCGCCGGAGCCAGCGCGCCGGGACCACGATCTCGTCAACGGGGCCGTGATCAGCTGATCCACGATTCGGCGCCGCGCCCGGTCAGGTGGACGCCGCTGGCCTGCGCCCCCTCCGCACCGAGCGCGCGCAGGACAGCGATGCGCCGGGCGGGCGGGGTGATGAACATCATGAAGCCGCCACCGCCGGCGCCGGAAACCTTGCCGCCGATGGCACCGGCGGCGAGGGCGCGGGCGTAGAGCTGATCGATCAGCTCGGTGCTGATCCCGGCCGCGGTACGCTTCTTGGCCAGCCAGGAGCGGTTGAGGATTTCCGCCAGCCGCGCAATGTCGCCGCGCAGCAGTGCCAGCTTCATGTCGACCGCGTCGGCCTTGAGACGGTGCAGGCTCGCAAGAGCCGCGCCGTCGGGGGCAGTCATGTTGCGTTGCTGCTCGGCGATGATCGTCTCCGACCGACGCGAGACGCCGGTGAAGCAGACGACCAGCGAGGTCTCGAGCTCGTTCAGCACCGCGCTGGGTACGCGCAGCGGGTTCACGATGACGCGGTCGCCGGGCAGGAACTCGATGAAGTTGGTGCCGCCGAAAGTCGCCGCGTACTGGTCCTGCTTGCCGCCGGCGAGGCCGAGATCGATCCGCTCGATCTCATAAGCGAGGTGGGCGATATCGTAGGGGCCCAGTGGCGCGCCGAGATGGGTGGCGAAAGCCTCGACGAGGGCGACGACGAGGGCGGAGGAGGAACCGAGGCCGGAACCGGGTGGAGCATCGACGAACGAGGTGACGCGCATCGGCGCGATCCGACCGCCGCCGAAATCCTGCGCCATCCGCCGCGCGACGCCCGCGTGCAGCACGAGGCGGGCGCCGGCGAAGTCGGGCTCGCCGGCCGGGAAGGATTCCTCGCCATCGAGATCCGGAGCGACGAAATGGACGCGCCCGTCCGCGGATGGCTCGATGAAGGCGTAGGCATAGCGGTCGATCGTGGTGTTGAGCACGGCGCCGCCATGCTCGTCGCAGAACGGGCTCAGATCCGTGCCACCGCCGGCGAGGCCCAGGCGCAGCGGAACGCGGGCGCGGATCGTCGATGTCACCTCGAGCATGGTCAGCTCCCCGGCTGCGGCCCGCCGCGCGCGGCGAGCAGGGGTTGGAGAAAAATGGCGAGATCGCCACCGGGGAAGCGGCATCCGGCGATGCCGGCGGCGGCGGCGGCGGCGAGGTCGCTCTCCTGATCGCCGACCAGGAGGCAGCGTGCGGGCTCCAGCTCCCAGGCGCGGATCAGGTCGAGGATCATCCCCGGCCCCGGCTTGCGCCACGCGCTGTCCCGCCGGTAGGCCGGCAGCGGCGCCTCGGGATGGAGCGGGCAGTAGCGGATATCATCGATGGTCCCACCCGCCGCGCGCACGGTGTCAGCCATCCAGCGGTGCAGCGCCACCACGGCCGCCTCGTCGTAGAAGCCGCGCGCGACACCCGATTGGTTGGTGACGACGAACACGTGCCAGCCGGCCTCGGTGGCGGCACGGATCGCAGCCAGCGCGCCCGGCATCCACTCGAAACGGTCGCGGGAACCGACATAGCCGTGATCGACATTGATGACGCCGTCACGGTCAAGGAACAAGGCCGGCCGGCGCAACTGGCGGGGAATCTCAGCCACGGCGCGCGCGAGGTCCTCGGGAATGCCGATGTCGCGGAAATAGCCCTCGGCGACGGTGGCACGGAGTTCGCCGCGCTCGGCCAACTGCGGCAGCACGTCGCGCTCGAGTGAGCCGCGCGGCGCCAGTCGCTCGAGCAGTCCGCCCTCGAAGCGGTAGATGCCGGCATTGATCAGGCCGGCGCCATCCCGCTCGGGGCGTTCGCGAAACGCGCGGACCGTCTCGCCGGCCAAGGTGACAACACCGTAACGCCCCGTCGCGGCCAAACGGCGCAACATCATCCGCCCGACCGTGCCCGGCTGTTCGGTGGCGGCGACAAGCGGGGACAGATTGGTGTCGAGCAGGGAATCGCCGTTGCACAGCAGGAAACGCTCATCGAGCAGATGGCGGGCATGGAACAGCGCCCCACTCGTGCCCGCCCGCTCGGGCTCCTCCGACACGAGGATGCGGGCGGGTTTCGGCAGGCGCGATTCGATCTCAGGCAGCGCGCCGCGGAGGGTTTCAGCGAGATGCCCAGCGAGAAGGACGAATTCCTCGATGCCGAAGCGCTGCCATTCGCGCATCAGCCAGGCGAGGAACGGCCGATCACCGATCGTCAGAATCGGCTTCGGCGTCGCCGCCGCGAGGGCGCCGAGACGGGAGGCAAGACCGCCGGCGAGGATCGCGCATTGCCTCAGACTGGGCGGCAGACTGGCTTGGCGCACCTCGAACTCCGTCACGGCCCTTCCCACTCCCCTGCTCCACCCGGCCCCCTGGATGTCCCCGGTTTGCCATCGCCCCAGCATGACCTACAATAGATTGTTCACTGGTTACGCGTCGGATGCGGTTGCGCCTGGTTTGGGCACTGGCCCCTGGCCATGTGCGCGGCGCCCTGCCCCTCTTGTCCGGATACGCACCTGCGATGCCCAATCTTCCCCGTATGATCGTCTCGGCCCAACTCGCGCTGCTGCGCCCGCTGATGGCGCAGCTGCCGCCAGGGAGCCGCAGTTGGGTGGCGCGGCAGCTGATGCGCGACCGCCGCGCTCCGGCAACCCTCGCCTTGGCGGACTTCTTCACGCAGGCCTTGATGGCGTGGAAAAACAAGCAGTACGACGTCAGCCTGAACGGCGAGGCGGCGCTGCTCGGGCGGCTTGCGCCGTTCGCGCCGCGCGTTCTGTTCGATGTCGGGGCGAATGTCGGAGACTGGTCGCTCGCCGCCTGCCGCCACCTGCCCGCGGCGACGGTGCATGCGTTCGAGATCGCCGCCCCGACGGCGGTCCAGCTGCGCAGATCGGCGGCATCCTGCGGTGGTCGCATCATCGTCAATGCCTGCGGCCTTGGCGACCGTGATGGCGAGATCACCATCTTCCATTCGCCCGAGAGCGACACCGCCACCAGCACGCTGCGCGCGGCGATCGAGGTTTCCGCTTCCAGCCACAACATCCATACGATCACCGAACTGTCCGCGCAGATCACGACCGGCGATGCCTATCTGAAGGCGCAGGACATCAGCCACGTGGACATGCTCAAGATCGACGTCGAAGGCGCCGAGTTCGCCGTGCTCAATGGCTTCGCCGATGCCTTCGCACACCGCGCGATCAACTTGGTACAGTTCGAGTACGGCGAGATCAATCTGCGCACGCGCACGTTCCTGGCGGACTTCTACGAGTTTTTCACCGCACGCGGATTCGTCCTCGGCAAGCTCTACCCTGACGGCGTGGCATTCAAGCCCTATGCTCTGGCGGAGGAGGACTTCGTCGGCCCGAACTACATCGCCTGTCTGGCCGATCGCACGGATCTGATCGCCGCGCTGTCCTGCCACTGACCGGCCACGAGGGGAGACCTGCCGCGATGACAAAAAAATCGCTGCGCCAGGCGATCGTCGATGCGGCCCGGGCGCTGAATGCGCTCGGTCTCAACCAGGG
>JAJZFF010000507.1 GCA_021805485.1 Pseudomonadota bacterium | reverse complement strand
GAAGCAGATCCAGCGCGATTTCCCGCAGATGCGCGAGCTCTTCTTCGACGACGACACCTTCACCGACAACCTCCCCCGCGCCGAGGCGATCGCGCGCGAACTCGGCAAGCTCGGCGTCACCTGGTCCTGCAATGCCAAGGCGAACGTTCCCCGCGACACGCTCAAGGTGCTGCGCGACAATGGTCTTCGTCTGCTGCTCGTCGGCTATGAAAGCGGCAACCAGCAGATCCTGCACAACATCAAGAAGGGCATGCGGATCGAGGTCGCGAAGAAATTCACGAAGGACTGCCACGATCTCGGCATCAAGATCCACGGCACCTTCATTCTCGGCCTGCCCGGCGAAACGCAGGACACCATCCGCGAGACGATCGATTTCGCGAAGGAGATCAACCCGCATACCATCCAGGTCTCCCTCGCCGCGCCGTACCCGGGCACCTTCCTCTACAACCAGGCCGTCGAAAACGGCTGGCTCGACGCCGCGCATGCCGAACTGATCGACGATCACGGGATCCAGATCGCGCCGCTCCACTACCCGCATCTGACGCACACCGAAATCTTCGACAGCGTGGAAACCTTCTACCGGCAGTTCTATTTCCGCGTGCCGAAGATCGCCTCGATCGTCGGCGAGATGGTGCGCAGCCCGCAAATGATGAAGCGCCGCCTGCGCGAGGGCGTGGAGTTCTTCCAGTTCCTGCGCGAGCGCCACGCCGCCTGATCGTCCAGAGCATCCGCAGCCATGCGAAGCGACGCCGAGGTCATCTTCTCGGCGGATGATTTCGGCCTGACCGACAGCGTCAATGAAGCGGTGGAACGCGCCCATCTTGAGGGCGCGCTGACCCAGGCGAGTCTCATGGTGGCAGCCCCCGCTGCGGCCGACGCGATTGCCCGCGCGCGGCGCCTGCCCAGCCTGAATGTCGGGCTGCATCTGGTGCTGGTCGAGGGGGATTCCGTGCTCGGCCACACCGCCTTGCCCACCATTACCGGCGCGGATGGCCGGTTCGGGGCCGATCAGATCGCCCGCGGCTTCCGCTACTTTTTCTCCCCCGCCGCGCGGCGGGAACTGGCGGCTGAAATCCGTGCGCAGTTCGAGGCCTTCGCAGCGACCGGCCTCACGCTGCACCACGCGGATAGCCACAAGCACATGCACATGCATCCCACCGTGGCGTCGCTGATGATCCGCATCGGCCGCGAATTCGGCCTCCGGCGCATCCGGGTTCCGGCCGAACCCCCCGCGGTCCTGAGGGCGAGCGGCGACCGGCCGGGTTTCCCGGCCCATGCCCTTTATGCCTGGTCGCGTGTTATCCGCGCACAGGCGAGCCGCGCCGGGCTATCGAGTCCCGACCATATCCTCGGCATCCGACGTTCCGGCCACATGACACCCGAACGGGTGAACGCCTATCTCGAAGTCCTGCCCTCCGGCTCAACGGAAATCTATTTCCACCCCGCGACCCGGCGGTGCCGGGATCTCGAAAGGCTGATGCCGGACTACGAGCATGTCGCTGAATTCGAGGCGCTATGTGCGATCAGGGACCGGGCCTGATCCCCGTTAGAAATTTGTATTGAACGCGCAATTTGAAACAACACCAAACTACAACCTTGAGACGAATTGTTTGTTAGAAAAACTGCTTCCTGTTGGGAATGCGTTAATTTTTCGCCGATAGATCTGAGGGCACCAGCACAGCAGACCAAGGAGCGGCTCGTGTCATCCTCAACATCAACGGAAAATGTCTCAGTCATAGCAAGTCTTGGTGCGACACCAGACACGTTTGCAGTAGACACATCGATTCAGGCCATTGTTCAGCAACAGCTGGACAACAATATCACCAACCTCATCAATCTGAATTCGCCCTATACCGGTGTGACAGTAACACCGATATCCTTGAATTCCGACGGCACTACGAACTCCTCCCCTCCTCCTGAGCCCACCAATACGTCGTTCTACGAGGATACTTACATCACCGGTTCGGTCACCGGCAGCGGCGGGTCGATCAGCTTGCCTAACGCCATGACCAATGGCGTTCCGACCAATAACGGTATCCGCGGAATCATCGCGACCTTCAGCGGTAACGAGACCATTACCGGCGGCGCCGGCAAGAACGCGCTGATCGTCACGGGCTCGACCACAAACCTGACATGGGATCCGATGGGCGGCGCCGGCACCGACACGATCTATGCAGGCGGCGGAAACAACAACTTCACGCTTGACGGTTACTGGTACGACGTTCAGGTCGCGAGCGGCGACAACACGATCACGACGGCCGCCAACGCCGCCGGCGGCGCGAGTTACAATCGCATCACGACCGAGGGTGGCCACAACGTCATCAACCTCGACGCGGGCACCAATACCGTCATGTCCGCCGGTAGCGACGTGATTAACGTCAACGATTCCGGCAACCTGATTTCTGTATCCGGCGCGTCGAAGATCACCTTTGGCGCGAACGCGACCGGCAACACGCTTTACGCGACCGGGGCGGCAACAATCGTCGGCAATTCCGGCGGCAATACGATCTCGATCAGCGGCAGTCAGGGGGCGGCGATCAGCACCTCGGGCGCCGGTTCCCTCGGCTCGGTCGCCGGCAACACGACGATCTATTCGTCGACCGACGACGAAAGCGTCCAGTTCACCGCCGGCACAAACCGGTTCAGGAACAATGGCGGCTTTGACACCATCGTCGCTACCGGGCAGTCCGTCGTTCGCGCAGGCAATCCAACGGGATCGACCGGCAAGATCGACTTCATCAATCAGAGCACCAACGCGGTGACGGTTCTTGGCGGCGCGGGCGCCGTGACGGCTTTCGGCGGCGTCGGCGGCGGCATCATTACCGGCGGCGCGGAAGGCAACAACTCCCTGATCGGCGGTTCCGGGTCGGCCACTCTGGTCGGCGGCGGGAACGGCGATTTCATTGAGGCCGGAGGCGGGAATGCGACACCGAGCGGAGCTTGGAATGCGCTTTTTGCCGGTGTCGGCAATGAAACGCTCACCGCCACATCGGTAACGGGCAGCAACCTGTTTGCGGCCGGCAGCGGCAATGACATCATTTCGTCAGAAGGCACGGGAACCCAGTACTTCTTCACCGGGTCCGGCAACGCCACGATCACGGGATCGTCCCTGGCCGGCTCGGACAATATCTATTTTGCCAGGTCGGGCGGTACCAGCAGCCAGGACATCATCAACAATTTCTCGACGCAGAGAGATATCATGGTGATGATCAACGGCCAGACGATTTCTTCCGTCACTGCAACTTCAAATGCATCGCCTCAAACCGGCGCTGTCCTGACATTGTCGGACAACACGAGGATCACCATGGTCGGTATCAACCCGAACCAGTTGCAGCAATTCGTCGGCGGATCGTTCGTGTAAAGGCCAAACCTGCCAGGGCGCGTCTTGTCAACGGAATCGAGGCGCGCTCTCGCAGCACGGTTGCATTTTGAATTTTAGCTGAACCCGTCTGCGTGCGTCGCCACCATGACCAGGTGATAACGCAGGCGGGCTTTATCCGGCGCCTCATGGCCGAACCAGCACCATCGTGACGATCACGACCATCAGGACGATCGGGACAACCGCGCTCCGCCTCAGGATTGTCACCTCCGGCCGGGCATCGTCGCGCAGCCGCCGGCGCCAGGCGGAGAGAATGCCATGGTACCAGGAGAGCAGCAGCACGGCGGCCAATTTCACCAGCCACCACAGTGCGCTCCAGGATATCGTG
>JAJZFF010000288.1 GCA_021805485.1 Pseudomonadota bacterium | reverse complement strand
CGGCGACCTGTTCGGCGAGCGGTCGGCTGCCATGCAGGCCGAACAGCGAGAGCGGGGCGCGGGTCATGGGGATGTCCTTTTCGCGGCATCGGGCGGGCGCCAGGCGGCGGCATCCGGCGGCACCGGGCCGAGGCTCCACAGCCCCTCGAACGGCGCGGCGTGGGCGGTGGCGAGGGCGAGGGCGCGGGCGCGGGCGGCTTCGTCGCCGAATTCCGCGTCGATCACGACCGAGCAGCCGGCGGCGAGGGTTTCCGCCGCCTCGTGCCAGGCGGCGTCGCCCGCCGCATCCGGCCTCACGATCCGCGCGCCGGGCGCGGGCGCGGCGCGGCCGGCGCATGCCGCGGCACGGTGGCTCCGGTCCGCGCCGCCGCCGCCGACGGCGATCACGCGCGGCCGGGCCGGGGCGAGGAAATCGAGGCCGGCGGCGACATGGCGCCTGGCCTGCGCCGCCAGCAGCAGCGCCCGCGCGGAATCGGTCTGGCGCCGCGCGCCGCCGGCCAGCGCGTAGCTGCGGGTCGCGGCGCGCAGGGCGAGGAAGAGCGGCATGGCGCGCAGCCCCATCGCATCCGGCGCGACATCCGCATGGGCGTTGAACACCGCGTTGGCGAGGTCGCGCCGGCCGCGCAGCTCGAGGTCCATCAGCAGGAAGGCAAGGTCGTAGAGCAGGTCGATGCAGCCGATCTCGTCGCTGAACTCGATGCAGTCGAACATCGTCGGACGGCCGCCGAACAGGCAGATATTGGCGAGCCGCAGATCGCCGTGGCAGCGCCGCACCCGGCCGCTCGATCGCCGCCAGTCGAGCAGCGGCGCGAGCCCGGCCAGGGTGGCGCGGGCGTGGCGGCTCAGCGTGTCGACCGCGGCACCGTCGAGCGTGCGGGCGGTCAGGGCCAGTTCGCGCTCGTTGGCGGCGATCACGCGTTCGATCGCCTCGCTGCCGCCGTGGTCGGGCCGGGATTCGGCGGCGAGATGAAAGCGGGCGATGGCGGCGCCGAGCTCGCGCATCAGCGCCGGCGTGAGCGCGTCGCGCGCGGCCATCGCGTCGAACAGGTCGGACTGGTCGAAGCGCCGCATGACGACGACATGATCGACCGCGGCACCCGGACCATCGAAGGCGAGGTGGCCCTTTTCGTCGCGGGTGATGGCGCGGACGGTGAGATAGAGCGTCGGCGCGGTGCGGCGGTTGAGCACCAGCTCGGCCTCGCAGGCGGCGCGGCGGGCGGCGGGCGTGGTGTAGTCGAGCGCCGAATAGCGGATCGCCCGCTTGAGCTTGCAGGCGTGCGGGCCGGCCAGAAAGACGATCGAGCAATGGGTCTCGATCCGCTCGACCGCGCCGGAGGCGAGGCCGTGGCTCTCCGGGCGGGAGAGGAAGGCGATGACGCGCCGCTGATCGTCGGGGTGCAGGGACATGTTCAGGGTTCACCTGCCGCCGCGCGGTCCGCCGCGGCGGCGAGGGCGCGGATGCCGGGGCTGATCGTCACCGGCACCGCGCGGGGTTCGAGCCGGCGCAGCGCCGGGGGCAGGCTGGCGAGTGCTGCGGCGGCGCGCTGCCGGGACGCGGCGAGATCGGCGGTTTCCGGGTCGATGCGCCGGCCGCCGCGCATCACCGGGCGCAGCAGCGCCGTGCCGGTGGGCGGTTCGTCGTGCAGCCCGACCGTATCGCCGAGGATGGTTCCATCGGCGGCGAGGCGGCGCCAGACCTGCTTGGCGCCGGGCCAGGTGGCCTTGCCCTCGCTGCGCTTGCGCCGTGGCCGGCCGGCATAGACCTGGAGCTTGTAGGCGCAGTCGAGCGCCGGCGCGTCGCTCGCGGTGGTCAGCGCGGTGCCGATGCCGAACCCGTCGATCGGCGCGCCGGCCAGCCGCGCGATCCGCGCCTCGTCGAGCCCGCCGCTGGCGAAGATCCGGATCGCGCCGCATCCCGCCGCGTCGAGAATGCCGCGCACCGCCCGCGCGTGATAGGCCAGATCGCCGCTGTCGAGCCTGACCGCCGCGACCGCGATGCCCTCCGCCGCGAGGCGGGGGGCCAGCGCCGCGACCCGCGCCGCCCCGCGTTCGGTATCGTAGGTGTCGATCAGCAGGCAGAGCCCGGCGGGGCGCGTGCGCGCGAAGTCGAGGAACGCATCGGTTTCGTCGTCATGCGCCTCGATGAAGGCATGGGCCATCGTGCCCGCCAGCGGAATGCCGAAAAGGCGGCCCGCGAGCACGGTGGCGGTGGCGTCGAAGCCGGCGAGCCAGGCGGCGCGGGCGGCGAACAGCCCGGCCTCGCCGCCATGGGCGCGGCGCAGCCCGAAATCGACGAGCTGCCGCCCGCCCGACGCGAGCACCATCCGCGCCGCCTTCGAGGCGATGACGGTCTGGAAATGAATGATGTTGAGAAGGCGGGTTTCCACCAGCTGCGCCTCGGGCAGCGGCGCCGTCACCCGCAGCACCGGTTCGTCGGCGAAGACGGAAGTGCCCTCGGGCACCGCATCGACGTCGCCGGTGAAGCGGAACCCGGCGAGACTGTCGATGAAGCCGGGCGCGAACCGGCCGGTCTCGCGCAGCCAGGCCAGGTCGTCGGCGCTGAAACGAACCGTCTCGAGGAAGGTCAGCGCCTGGTCCAGCCCGGCCGCGAGCAGGAAGCCGCGCTCGGGCGGCAGGCGGCGGAAGAACAGCTCGAACACCGCGCTGCCGTTCATGCCCCGCGCCGCATAGGCTTCGAGCATCGACAGTTCGTAAAGGTCGGTCAGCAATGCGCTGGCGTCCGGCATGGCGGAATTCTGCGCGGCGCGGGCGGGCCGTGTCGTTGATTCTCGTCAACCGGGGCCGCGGCTTGCCCGTCGCGGCGGATCGGGCCACATGGACGCGATGACCGAAATCGACCCCGAAGCCGCGCTTCGCCGCTCGCTCTTCCGGCACCGTGCCTTCGCGACCGGCCTGCTGGTGCTGATGGCGGCGCTGATGGCGGCCGGATACGCCCTGAAGCCCGACCCGGCCGCCCTGTTCCTGCGCGATGCCGCCAAGGCCGGGCTGGTCGGCGGCATCGCCGACTGGTTCGCCGTCACCGCGCTGTTCCGCCACCCGCTCGGCCTGCCGATTCCGCACACCGCCATCCTGCCGGCGCAGAAGGAGCGGCTCGGCGCCGCTCTCGGGCGGTTCGTCGCCAACCATGTGTTCACCGGGGCCGATGTGACGCGGTTTCTCGCCGGGCTGGACATTCCGGCCCTGCTCGGCCGGTTCCTCGCCGATCCGGCGATGTCGACGCCGCTGGCGGAAGCCATCGCCGGGGCGCTGCCGCGCCTGCTCGATTCGGTCGAGGACGGCCGGGCGCGGCGGGTGCTCGGCCGCCTGCTGCCGCGCATGGCGGGCGGGCCGACCGCCGGCCGCCTCGTCGCCCGCGCGCTGGGCTCGCTGGTCGAGAGCGGGCGGCACCAGGAGGTCTTCAGCTTCATCCTCGGCCAGCTCCGCCTGCTGCTGCAAAGCCGCGAGGCCGAGCTGAAGCAGGCGGTGCGCGAGCGCGTGCGCGAGCAGGGCGGCTCGCTGGTCGGCTGGGCGGTCGGCGCCAGCGTTGCCGCGCGCGTCGTCACCGCGCTCAATACCGAACTGGAGCGCGTCGATCCCGATGGCTCCGAGCTGCGCGCGGCCTTCGACGAATGGGTGCGCCGCGAGATCGTCCGCCTCACCGAGGATCCCGAACGCGCCGCCGAACTCGGCGCCGCGCTGCGCGGCGTGGTGGGGCACGA
>JAJZFF010000579.1 GCA_021805485.1 Pseudomonadota bacterium | reverse complement strand
CCGATCGCGCAAGGGCTGACCTTCTCGTCCGGGTTCTATTGGGACCAGACCGAAGCCGCGCGGGCCTTCGCGCGCCGCTTCGCTGCCGAACGCCGGGCCATGCCGACGAAGAACCAGGCCGCGATCTACACCGCCGTGCGCCACTACCTGCAATCGACGGCAGCCGCTGGCAGCGACGATCCGATCACGGTGGGACGGGCGATGCAGGCCCGCCCGGTGGACTATCTCGGCCATCCGGCCGAGGTGCGGGCGGACGGGCGCGTGCTCTATGATCTCACCCTGTTCCGGGTGAAGACGCCGGCCGAGAGCCGGGGGCCGTGGGACACCTACACAGCGCTGCGCACGCTTCCGGCGAGCGAGGCCTTCCTGCCGATGAACGCGGCGGCGTGC
The DNA here is from genome assembly GCA_021805485.1 of Pseudomonadota bacterium. The sequence continues at coordinate 14,773 of JAJZFF010000579.1, read as the reverse complement.
GCGGGGGCTTAAGCCCCGCGCGGTGCCCTGACGAAGGCCGAAGTGACGAGCCGCCCCCCGCGCGCGCCGGCCGCGTCCCCGCCGGCGCGATAGGCGCTCTCGCCGTTCACCCAGGTCTCGAGGATGCCCTCCGCCAGGCGGGTCGGATGGTCGAAATCAGCGGCATCGCGCACCCGCGCGGGGTCGAACAGGACGAGATCGGCGAAGGCGCCGGCGCGCACCGCGCCGCGGTCGGTGAGGCCGAAGACGGCGGCGGGCCGGCCGGTCATTTTGTGCACCGCCTCGGCCAGCGAGAACAGGCCGAGATCGCGCGCGTAATGGCCGAGCACGCGCGGGAATGTGCCCCACAGCCGGGGATGGGGATGGGTGTCGTGCGGCAGCCCGTCCGAGCCGACCATGCTCAGCGGGTGGGCGAGGATGGCCTGCACGTCGGTCTCGTCCATCTTGAAATAGATGCCGCCGGCGGGCTGCAGGCGAGCGACGGCGGCGAAAATGTCGATGCCCCAGGCGGCGGCGATGTCGGCCAGCGTCTGCCCGGCGCATTCGGGATGGGGTTTGGACCAGGAAATCCGCACCGTGATGTCCTCGCGCACGCGCTCGGCAAGGAGCACGGTGGAGGAGGCGGCGTAGGGATAGACGTCGTAGGCGACACGCTGGGATGCGGCGGCTCGACCGAGCCGGGCCAGGGTCTCGCGCGAGCGGCCGAAATTCTCCGGCATCGCGCATTTATGGTGGCTGATCACCAGCGGCACCCCGAGCGCCGCGCCGACACCGAGCGATTCCTCGATCGAGTCGAGAATGCCGCCCTCCTCGTCGCGCATGTGCGTGGCGTAGAGCCCGCCGGCGCCGCGCAGCGCTTCGGCCACCGCCAGCACCTCGTCCGGCGTCGCGGCGCGGTTGGGCGGGTATTCCAGGCCGGTCGAGAAGCCTGAGGCGCCTTGCGCCAGCGCCTCGGCGAGGCGCGCCTGCATCCGCGCCGCCTCCGCTCCTTTCGCCGCGCGCCCGGTATCGCCCGCCATCGCCTCCAATCGCAGCGCCATGTGGCCGACGAGCGCGACCACGTTCACCGGCGGCGGCGAGGCGGCGAGGCGCGCGGCATAGGCGGCGAAACTGTCGAACTCCCAGAACTCCTCGCCGCCGAGCAGATCGAGCGGCGGCGGCGGGCGATGGCGCTGGCGCACCGGCGCGAGACTGATGCCGCAATTGCCGACCACCACCGTGGTCACGCCCTGGGAGAGCTTGCACAGCATGCAGGCCGGGCCGCACAGCACGGCGCGGTCGTCATGCGTATGCGCGTCGATGAAGCCGGGAGCGAGCGCCAGCCCGGCCGCGGCGACCTCGCGGTCGGCGCCCGAGCCACCGAGGTCGCCGACGGCGACGATGCGGTCCCCGGTCACGCCGACATCGGCGCGGATTTCACGCCCGCCGCTGCCGTCGAACAGTGTGGCGTCGCGGATGATGAGGTCGCAGCGCATGATCCCGTTACCCGATGCGTTCGTGGCCGGTATTGGCCTTGCGGTGCATGACGCTGAACACGGCGGGGACGAAGAACAAGGTCGAAAGTGTGGCGAAGAGCAGCCCGCCGATCACCGCGCGTCCGAGCGGCGCGTTCTGCTCGCCGCCGGAGCCGAGGCCGAGCGACATCGGTACCATGCCGATGATCATCGCGGACGCCGTCATCAGCACCGGACGCAATCGGGTGAACCCGGCATCGATGGCGGCGGTGATCGCATCCACCCCATCCATCAAGCGTTCGCGCGCGAAGGATACGACCAGAATACTGTTCGCGGTGGCGACGCCCATGCACATGATCGCTCCGGTCAGCGCCGGCACCGAGAGCGTGGTGTGGGTCGTAAACAGGATCCAGACGATCCCGGCCAGCGCCGCAGGCAGGGCCGTGATGATGATGAACGGGTCCAGCCAGGACTGGAAGTTCACCACGAGCAGAAGGTAGATGAGCACGATCGAGCCGATCAGGCCGAAGCCGAGCTGGCTATAGGCTTCCTCCATGGTGATGACCTGGCCGCGGAGCAGGATCTGCCCGCCGCGCGGCACCTCGCTCTTGGTTGCCGCGAGCACGCGATGCACGTCACTGGCGACGGCGCCGAGATCACGGTCCTGCACCGCGACCAGAACGTCCACCTCCGGCTGCACGTCGAAGTGCGAGACCACGGCGTCCGATGCGCCGAACTTGAACTTGCTGAGCGCACCGAGAATCTGCGGCTTGGCCTGGCCGGTGATGGGCAGGTTGGCAAGATCGGACATGGTCTGCAGCCGGTATTGCGGCACCTGCGCGGCGACCTGGTATTCCACCCCGTTGCCGTAGTTGAGCCAGAAGTTCGGGGCGAACTGGAAGCTGCCGTAGAGGTCGGCGAGCAGGCTGAAGGCGACGTCGCTCTGCGTCAGCCCGACCAGGCCGCCGAGGGTGCGGTCCACGTCCACCTGGACGGTCGGATAATTGCCCGGTTGCTGCACGCGCACGTCCACCGCGCCGGGGACGTGGCGCAGCTTGTTGGCCACGGTCTCGGCATAGACGCGGGCCTCATCCAGATGCGGGCTGACGACCTTGATGTCGATCGGCGCCGGGGAGCCGAAATTCAGGATCTGGCTGACGATGTCGGCAGGAAGAAACGAGAACGTGACGCCGGGAAAGAGCCGCGGCAGGCGCGTGCGCAGCATGCGGGTGTAGGCCGGTGTCGGCTTGTGGTCCGGCTTCAGGGTGATCAGGATGTCCATGTCCTGCGGACCGATCGAGCCCGTATTCTGATAGGCCAGCGAGATGCCGCTGAGCGGCATGCCGATATTGTCGACGAAGGAGACGATCTCGCCAGGCGGCATCAGCTTGTCGCGCATCGCGGTCTCGATCTGCTCGGCGAGACGCGCCGTCTCCTCGACGCGCGTTCCGGTCTGCGCCCGGACATGCATGAGCATCACGCCGGCATCGACATAGGGAAAGAAGTTCCGCCCGAGGAAGGGCACCAGCGCCAGCGAGGCCACGGTGCCGGCCATAAAGATGGGGATGAAGCGTCCCCGGTGATGCACCGCCCTGGAGAGGTGGCCGCGATACTTGTCACGCATGTGCGCGAAGCCGCGCTCGAACCCGTGCTGGAAGCGAACCAGGGGGTTGCGCGAGCGCACCGCGGCGTGACCGGCGCCGTGCTCGCCATGCGCGGCGTGGCCGTGCTTGCCGCTCTCGCTCTTGAGCAGGTAGTTCGCCATCGTCGGCACCAGCGTGCGCGAGAGGATGAACGAGGCGGTCATGGCGAACACCACCGCCTCGGCCAGCGGGCGGAACAGGTAGCCGGCGATGCCGCCGAGCATGAACATCGGCACGAAGACGATCGAGATGCTGAGCAGCGAGAGCAGCGCCGGGACGACGATCTGCTGGGCGCCGTCGAGGATGGCGGTCTCGATGTCCTTGCCCATCTCGAGATGGTAGTTGATGTTTTCGATGGTGACGGTGGCCTCGTCCACCAGCATGCCGACGGCGAGCGCAAGTCCGCCGAGGGTCATGGTATTGATCGTCTCCCCGATCGCCGAGAGCGTGATGATCGACGAGAGCACGGAGAGGGGAATCGACAGCGCGATGATCACCGTCGATCGCCAGCTGCCAAGGAAGAGCAGGATCATCAATGCCGTCAGCGCCGCGGCGATGAGCGCCTCATGCACCACGCCCTCGATCGCGGCCTGCACGAAGATCGATTGGTCACCGACCGCGTCGATCTCCAGTCCGGCCGGCATCGCCGCCGAGATCAAGGGTATTCGCTCCTTGGTCCCGCTGATCACGGCGAGTGTCGAGACGTTGCCGATCTTTTCCACCGGCATCAGCACCGCACGCGCGCCGTTCACCCGCACGATGTTCAATTGAGGCGGGTTTCCGTCATGAGTATGGGCGATGTCACGCAGGTATATGACTGTCCCGTTGACGGTTTTGACTGGTAGATTATTGATATCGTCGAGAAGGATTGGACTGGAATTGCTGGTTATATACCATTCGAATTTGCCGATTTTCTGTGTGCCAGCCGGCAGGATGAGGTTCTGGTTCTGGATCGCCTGCACCACATCCTGTGCCGAGACGCCGAACTGCTGCATCGCCTGCAGGTTGAGGTCCGCCTGCACCTCGCGGAACTTGCCGCCGAAGGGCGTCGGCACCGAGGCGCCGTTCACGGTCGAGAGGGCCGGGCGAATGAAGTTCTGCGCGTAGTCGAAGAGCCGGGCCTCCGGAATGACCTTGCTCGACAGGGCGAGTTGGATAACGGGAACGGTGGCGGCGTTGAACTGCAGCACCGCCGGCGGCGTCATACCCGCCGGCATGTATTTCAGCACCACTTCCGCGGCGGCGGTGATCTGCGCCATGGCCAGCGAAACGTCGGTGCCGTTCTGGAAATAGATCCGCAGAACCGAATATGAATTCAGCGACTGGGAATCGATATGCAGAATGTTGTTGACCGTCGCCGTCAGCGTCCGCTCGTAGAAGTAGGTGATGCGGCCGGAGACATCGCGCGGCACCATGCCGCTGTAGCTCCACACCACCGCGACCACCGGAACGCCGATGGTCGGGAAGATGTCGATCGGCGTCGTGACGGCCGCGAGGCTGCCGAACAGCAGGATCACGATCGCCAGGACGACGAACGTGTAGGGCCGTTTCAGCGCGATCTGTACGATCCACATGCGGTTTGACCTGCCTCGCTCGGCCGCGGCGCCGTTGCTCAGGGCGCCGTGGCGTTGGTATGACCCGACCCGCCGGTGCCCGGAGCGCACCATGCGGCTGCGCCCGCCGTGCCGGCGGGCGCTTCAGTGCGCCAGCATCTAGCGCAAGCCTGCCGCCCACGCGAAGTATGTTTTGCTTTAATCGCCCCCGCTTCGGTCGCCGCGCCGGCCGGCCCGCAACCGCGCCGTGGCGGCCTCGTCCACCGTTCCGGCCGCGGTCACCGTCACCGCGTAGAGACGCTCCGCCGCCTCGGGCGAGACCAGACCGTCGCGCACGTCCCGCGCCACCAGCGCCGGCGGGCGCTGCAGCGGGTCGCCCATGCCGCCGCCGCCGGGCAGTTCCAGCACCAGCCGGTCGCCGTCGGCGATGATCTGGAACCCTTTGGGCCGCAAGGTCTGCCCGTTGCGCGTCCGCACCACACCCGGGCCCCCCGCGAGCCCGCCGGCGCGGCCCAGCGGCGGGTGTTGCACGCGGTCGAATACGGCGTTGCAGGCGAATTCGAGATCGCCCAGCGTGCCGATTTCCATCACCTGCCCGACGCCGCCGCGCGTCCGTCCGGCCCCGCCGCTGTCGGGCCGGAACTCCTTGCGCCAGAACAGGACGGGACCGACATTCTCCGTCGCCTCCACCGCCATGGTCCGGACGCCGGAGGGAAAGGCGGTGGCATCCAGCCCGTCGCGCTCCGCCCGCGCCCCCGTTCCGCCCGAGTTGAACGTGATGACCTCGAAATCCTCGATCACGCGCCTGTTCCCCGTGGCCGGGCCCGATACCGCGCCACCGCCCCGCAACGGCGGGTTCCACAGGCAGGAGGAACCCTCCGCCGCCACCCGCTCCGGCACCACCTGGAAGAGACAGCCCATCATCAGATCCGGCAGCAATTGTCCGATCACATGCCGCAGCGAGACCGGCCATGGCCGCGGCGCGTTGAGGATACAGCCCTCCGGGATGCGCATCTGGAACGGCTGCAGGCTGGCCCAGTTGTTGGGTACCTCGGGGGCCACCACCACCTTGATGCCGAAGCTTGCATAGGCGCGGCAATAGGCCGGCGGGACATTGATCCCCCGGGCCGAGACCGGCGAGGTGCCGGCAAAATCGACCTCGATCGACTCGGCGCCGATGGTCATCGCCGCGCACAGCGTCACCGGCGCCTCGTAGCCGTCGGCCCGGATCTCGGCGGCGAAGCGGCCAGGCGGAAGGGCAGCGATCGCCGCCAGCGTCGCGCTGCGCGAGTTCTCGAAAATGAAATCGGCCAGCGGCGCCAGGCTGTCGATGGCGAATTCGCGCAGCATCTCGGCCAGGCGCCGCGCCCCGGCCTCGTTGCAGGCGCAGAGCGAGTAGACATCGCCCTCCAGCTCCACCGGCAGGCGTGAGGCCGCGCGCAGGAAGGCGAAAAACGTCTCGTTCCGCCGCCCTTCCTCGAAGCAGCGCAGAATCGGGATGGTGAGCCCTTCCTCGAAGACCGAGCGTCCCTCCGGCCCCATGCCGAGCCCGCCGATATCGATGACATGCGCCGTGTTGGCGAACAGCGCGACCAGCCGGCCGTCATGGAAGGCGGGGGTCACGACCGTCAGGTCATGCAGATGCCCGGTGCCGATCCAGGGATCGTTGGTGATGAAGTGATCACCCGGCCGCATGCAGTCGGCCGGGTACTGGCGGAGAAAATGGCCGACGCTCTCGGACATGGAGTTCACGTGCCCGGGCGTGCCGGTGACGGCCTGGGCCAGCATCCGCCCTTCGAGGTCGAAAATCCCCGCCGACAGGTCCCCCGCCTCGCGCACGGTGGTGGAGAAGGCGGTCCGGATCATGGTCTGCGCCTGCTCCTCGACCACGGCGATGAGCCGCGTCCACATCACCTGCAAGCGGATCCGGGTCAGCGCGTCCGAGGCCGTCATGGCCGTTCCCGCCACAGTTCGATCGCGCCCGCCGCGCCGATCCGCGCCCGCCAGGCGGGGCCGACGAGGGTCGAGGTCGCCGCCTCGGTGATGATCGCCGGGCCGGACAAATGCGCGCCCGGCGGCAATGCCGCGCGCTCGTGCACCGCCCATTCGTGGAGCCGCCCGCTCTCGGTCTCTCGCACCAGGCGCCGGGTCTGCGCGGCCACCGCGAGGGCAGGCGCGTCCGGCGGGGCGGGCGGGGCGGGCGGGGCCGGCACGGCCAGGGTGAGGGCGAAGCTCAGCACCTCGATGTCCGAGCCCGGTACGGGGCGGTCGTAGAAGGCGGCGTATTGTGCGTCGTAGGCGGTGCGGATCACGCCGGCATCCGCCGCTGTCAGTGCCCGCGCCGGCAGCGGCACCGGGATTTCGTGGCCCTGACCGACATAGCGCATGTAGGCGATCCGGCTTTCGGTCGCCGCCGCGCCCGGCGCCGCTGCGGCGACGATGTCGCCCGCCTTGCGCGCCATGTCCGCGAAGAGTGCATTCACCGCTTCCGGGTCGAACCGGGTGAGGCGCTGATACAGGCTGCGCACCACCTCGTAGGCGACGGGCGCGCGCAGGAAGCCGATGGCGCTGCCGACCCCGGCGCCTTCGGGGATGCGGATGCGCTCGATGCCCAGCCGCTCCGCGAGGCGGCAGGCATGCACCGGCCCGCCGCCGCCAAAGGCGATCAGCGTCCGTCCGGCGAGCGTCGCGCCGCTCTCCGCGGCATGGACGCGCGCGGCGTTGGCCATGGTCTCATCCACCATCTCGACGACGCCGAGCGCCGCCATCGCCGCATCGAGCCCGAGGGCCGAGCCGATCGGCGCCAGGGCGCGCTCGGCGGCCGCGGTGTCCAGGACCAGGCGCCCACCGGCGAAGCGGTCCGGATCGTACCGCCCGAGCGCGAGATTGGCGTCGGTCACCGTCGGCCGCGCGCCGCCCCGGCCGTAGCAGGCCGGGCCAGGATCCGCCCCGGCGCTCTCCGGGCCGACGGCGATGCGGCCGAGCCCATCGACCCGCGCAAGGCTGCCGCCGCCGGCGCCGATCTCGACCATCTCGATCACCGGAATGCGCAGCGGCAGGCCAGACCCCTTCTTGAAGCGCCCGATTCGCGCCACTTCGAAGCTGCGCGCGGTCTTCGGGCGCGCCGCGTCGATGAGGCAGATTTTCGCCGTCGTCCCGCCCATGTCGAAGGAGAGCACGCGCGCCAGCCCGGCGGCGCCGGCCAGATCGGCGGCGAAGATCGCACCGCCGGCGGGCCCGCTCTCCACCAGCCGCACCGGGAAGCGCAGCGCCGTCTCCAGGCTCGTCAGGCCACCGCCCGAAAGCATCAGGAACAGCGGCGCGCTCACCCCGAGGCCGCGCAGCTCCTCGGCCAGAAGGGCGAGATAGCGCGCCATGAGCGGCTGGATATAGGCATTGGCGGCGGCGGTGGAGAACCGCTCCCACTCCCGCATCTCGGGCGAGACCTCGGCGGAGAGCGAGATCGGCACGCCCGGCAGTAAGGGAGCGAGGATGGCCCGCGCCCGCTGCTCATGGGCCGGATTGACGAAGCTGTGCAGGAAGCCGATGGCCAGGCTCTCGACGCCGTCCGCTGCGAGCCGCGCTGCCAGCGCCGCCACGGCGACCTCGTCGAGCGGGCGCAGCACCCGGCCGGCGCGGTCCAGCCGTTCCGGCACGGTGTAGCGCAGGTGCCGGGGGACCAGCGGCTCGGGCAGCACGATATTGAGGTCGTACTGGTCGTAGCGGCTCTCATTGCCGATCGCCAGCACGTCGCGGAACCCCTCCGTCGTCAGCAGCGCCGTGCGCGCGCCCTTGCGCTCGATGATGGCGTTGGTGGCAAGGGTGGTGCCGTGGATGACGAGCCCGATCGCCGCCGGCGCCAGCGCGGCCTCGGCGAGGATGCGGTGCACACCGGCCAGCACGCCACGCTCCGGTTCGGCCGGCGTCGTCAGCACCTTGGCGGTGACGAGCCGGCCGCCGACCTCGAGGGCGAGATCGGTGAAGGTACCGCCGATATCGATCGCCAGCCGGGCCGCGCCGGTCATGTCCGGAGGGCGGCTCCGCTCAGATACCGCCGCCGGCGAGCGAGGCGATGCGCTCGGCCGTGTCCGCCGGGCGCTCCATCTGCGCCATGTGCCCCGCCGCGTCGAACAGCGTCACCTTGACATGGGCCGGCAGATTCTCCGCGTGCGCAGCAGGAATGATGGCGTCGCGCATGCCCCAGATCACCTGCGCCGGGGTGCGCGGCGTGTCCAGCACGGCGCGCAGCGACGCCGCCTGCCGTCCCTCCGGGAACTGCGCCGAGGCGATCGCCCGCAGCGCCGCCTCGACGCCGTCGAGGCGCTTGTAGCGCAGGACCGTCTCGACCATGTCCTGGCCGACCAGCGTCGGATCCGCGAACAGGGACTGCAGCAGGGGCGTGAGGTGCTTGCCGCGCCTTGCCTCGATGAAGCCCTCGATATAGCCGCGATTGATCTCCACACCGAGCCCGGCGGGGGAGATCAGGCTGAGGCTCAGCACCCGCTCGGCGTTCGCCCGCGCCATCGCCAGCGCCACGGCGCCGCCCATCGAGTGGCCGACCAGATGGGCGGCGGGAATCCCCAGCGCATCCATGGCGGCGAGGACGAAGCCGGCGAGCCCGGCCGCGTCCGGCGCCGGCACCTGCTTGGTCGAACCGCCATGGCCGGGCAGGTCGAGCGCGATGGTGCGGAAATTCTCCGCCAGCGCCGGCTGGAGGAACATCCAGTTGTTGAGATCGCCGCCGAAGCCATGAATGAACAGGATGACAGGCGCTTCGGCCGGACCCGCCGCCAGGTACTGCGCCGTGCCCTGCGCCGTCTGCACCCGCTCCGGCCCCGCGGCCTCGGCGCCGGCCTCGGCCTGGCTGGCGGCGAAGCGGGACTGGAAATCGGCGATGAAGGCGTCGATCTCGGCGTCCGGCACGGCGTCGTCGGCGACGACGCCGATCAGCGCCCCGACCGGGGCCATCGTCCCCGCCTCCAGCACCTGGCGGCGGAGCTTGCCGCTGACCGGCGATTCGTAGGCGCTGGTGATCTTCGAGGTCTCGATATCGGCGATCTCCTCGCCCTGCCGGATGGTCTCGCCCGGCTGCTTCTGCCAGGCAGCGACCATGCCCTCGGTCATCGCCAGACCGAATTTGGGCATGGTCAGCGGCAGGATGGCGGCCATTATTCGGCCGCCTGCTTCGAGGGCGCGCGCATGGTCGAGCGGACCGCAGCGGCGATCTTCTCGGCGTTGGGTACGAACTCATCCTCCAGCGCCGGCGCGAACGGCACCGGCGTGTGCGGCGGCGAGACCATGCGGATCGGCGCCTTCAGCGCGTCGAAAGCCTGCTCGGCCACCTGGGCGGAAATGTCGGTGGCGAGGTTGCAGCGCGGGGAGGCCTCGTCCACCAGCACCAGCCGCCCGGTCTCGCGCACGCTCTCGAGGATCGTGGGCAGATCGAGCGGGGACGCGGTGCGCGGGTCGATCACGCTGCAGGACACGCCTTCCTTCGCCAGTGCCTCGGCCGCCTGGCTCGCCATCGACACCATGCGCCCGAAGGCGACGATGGTGACGTCGTCGCCCTCGCGCACGAAGCGCGCCTCGCCGAAGGGGATGGCGTAGGGCTCGTCGGGCACTTCCTCCTCGACGTCGTACATCACCTTGTGTTCGAAGAAGATCACCGGATCGTCGTCGCGGATCGACTGGATCAGCAGGCCCTTCGCCTCATAGGGCGAGGACGGGATCACCACCTTCAGCCCGGGGATATGGGTGAAGATCGGGTAGAGGCATTGGGAGTGCTGGCTGGCGGCACGGAACCCGGCGCCGAACATGGTGCGGATGACCAAGGGCGTCGTCGCCTTGCCGCCGAACATGTAGCGGAACTTCGCCGCCTGATTGAAGATCTGGTCGAAGCAGACGCCCATGAAGTCGACGAACATCAACTCGGCCACCGGGCGCAGCCCACGCAGCGCCGCACCCGCCGCGGCGCCGATGAAGCCGCTCTCGGTGATCGGCGTGTCGAGCACGCGCTCGCGGCCGAATTTGCCCACCAGCCCCTTGGTGACGCCGAGCACGCCGCCCCAGGCATCGTCCTCGCCCGGCGCGCCGAGTCCGCCGGCGATGTCCTCGCCCATGATCACCACGCGCGGGTCGCGCTCCATCTCCTGAGCGAGCGCCTCGTTGATGGCCTGGCGGAAGGATTTCTTCGACATGGCTTGTTCCCCTCGCGCGTCAGTAGCTGAGATAGACGTCGGTGAGCAGATCGGCGGACTTCGGCGCCGCGGCGGATTTCGCCGTGCGGACGCTGTCTTCGATCAGGGCCAGCACTTCGCGGTCGACGCCGGCGAGGTCGTTCTCCTCGAGCAGCTTGGCCTCCGTCACGCGGCGGCGGAACCGGTCGAGCGTATCGATCTCGGCGCGCAGGCCGGCTACCTCGCCATCGCGGCGATACGCCTGACCGTCGCCCTCGAAATGCCCGTAGTAGCGGTTGAGCTTGAGATGCAGGAACGACGGCCCGCCGCCCGACCGTGTCCGCTCGATCGCCTCGCCAGCGGCGTCGTGAACGGCGAAGAAGTCATGCCCGTCGACACGCACGCCCGGAATGCCGAAGCCCTCGGCGCGCTTGATCGCATCGCCACCGACCGACCAGCCGCTGGCGGTCGATTCCGCGTAGCCATTGTCCTCGAGGACGAAAATCACCGGCAGTTTCCACACCGTCGCGAGATTCATCGATTCCGCGGTGGTGCCCTGATTGGAGGCGCCGTCGCCGCCGAAGGCGACCGCGACGCCGCCGGTCTTCAGCGTCTTGGCCGCCAGGGCCGCACCGCAAGCGAGCGGCGCGCCGCCGCCGACGATGCCGTTGGCGCCGAGCATGCCCTTGGACACGTCGGCAATGTGCATCGAGCCGCCCTTGCCGGCGCAGAGACCGCTCTTGCGCCCATAGATTTCGGCCATCATGCCATGCACGTCGCAGCCCTTGGCGATGCAATGGCCGTGACCGCGATGGGTGGAGGCGATGGCGTCCTTGTCGGTGAGGTGCATGCAGACGCCGACGGCGCTCGCTTCCTCGCCGGCATAGAGATGCACGAAGCCGGGAATGTCACCGGTGGCGAATTCGGCGTGCACACGCTCCTCGAACTCGCGGATGGTGCGCATCTGACGGTAGGCCCGAAGCAGATCTTCGCGACTGAGCTGCAGTGCGCGGCTCATAGCCATGGGACGTCCTCCTGATTCTTGGCACCTGGTTCTTGGCTGCCCCGAAACGGCGTGGCGGCAATTCAGTGCAAGGCCCGGCAGAGCGATGCCTGCCGCTTGCAACCAGCGCGTTCGGGCGCGTGGCGGGGACTCTCACGAAACCGGCAGGGCGAGTCAAGCGCTGCCCAGCGCGCCTGGCCGCTCCGGCCGTGCCGCCGGCCACGGGGGGCTCGCGACGGTGCCGGCGACGGGGCTGGCCGATTGGCATCCGTGGAAAGAGGCAACGCCCGTGGCATCGGGCGTTGCCTCGGTGCATCATTTACAGGCGGTGATCATGATCTCCACGAGCACGCGCGGGTCGGCCATGTTGGCCTCGACGCAGGCGCGCGCCGGGGCGCCGGCATTGGGCAGCCAGGCGGACCAGAGCTCGTTCATCGCCTCACGGTCGCGGATGTCCTTGAGCCAGATCTGCGCCGAGAGCAGCCGCGTTTTGTCGGTCCCATGCGTCTCAAGCAGCTGGTCGATCTGCGCCAGCACCTCCTCGGTCTGGCCCCTGATGTCCTTGGTCAGCGTTTTCGCCACGCAGCCCTGCAGAAAAACGAAGCCGTGATATTCCACGGCCTGCGACAGGATGCGGTTGGCTTCGGTACGGATGATCCGGCTCATCGTGGAAGATCCCTGACTGGTCTGAAGGAAATGGTCACTGGTTCGACGGGTTGGTCTGCGCGCCGGGGTTCGGCACGAGGGTGATGCCGTGCTCGATCAGGCAGTTGGTGTAGGCCTGCGAACGGTCGTAGCGCTGCGCCAGGCCCTGGCTCGGGTCGGCGACGATGCCATTAGACGAGAGTGGCGTGTTCTTGGTCCGATTCTCGAACGTGTCGTTGGCGTAGATATTGGCCGGATTCTGGCGCGATACGATGCTGTCGGCGCGAGCGGCGCAATCGGCTTCGACCTGGGCGCGGTCATCGCCGCCGGACTCGTTCGTGGTGTGACGTGCGCAGCCAGCGGCGAATGCGGGTGCCAGCGCGAGCAGGAGAAAGACGGGACGGATCATGGGGCGGCTCCAGAAATCGGCTCGCCTGCAAGCCCGCTCGGCATGCAGCGGGCGCGGAAAGCGGTGTTGTCGAAGCGCGCCGCTGCGTCCAGGGGCAGGGTTGCCGCCGCGTCCAGCAGGCGTGCGTGCAGGGTCGCGCCCTCGGCGTCCAGCACCAGCAGGTCATCGGCCCAGCGGTGGCACCGCAGCAGATCGATCAGCGCCAGCAGGCGCAGGCTGAGCGAGAGCCCGTAGCGCGTGTTCATGCCTGCCACACTGTCCACGGCGGCGGCCCAGCAACGGGCATCCGGATCCGCCAGGGCGAGATCCGTGGTGGCGCCGTCGGCGCCGAGAAAGCGCAGATCGCACGCAGCGCCAGCGTGCTCCAGGAGCGCTGCCGTCCGCGCCAGTTTCCAGGCGGTGGCGAGATCGCCGGGGGCCACCGGAGGGAGCGCCTGCGGTGGCAGGCCGATGAGAAAGGCCCGGCTGCCGTCACGCGCGGTGCGCACCGCGATCGCGGGATCCCCGACAGGTGACGAGTCCATTCGGTCCATGCGACAAGCATGGAGCCGATCGGCCCCGGGCGCCAGCCCGGCGGCGGCGAATGGGAGGACTGCATGACCGATCCTGCCGCGTTGAGCGCGACCGCGGCGCTGGAGCGCATCCGCGCCGGTCGCCTCGCCCCTGCCCAATTGATGGAGGCCTGCCTGGAGCGGATCGGCACGCGCGAACCGTCGCTGCGTGTCTTCGCCCATTTCGATGCCGACGCCGCCCGGCTCGCCGCCGCCGGTGCCAGGCCGGGCGCGCTGCACGGGCTGCCGATCGGGGTCAAGGATATCCTCGACACCGCCGACATGCCGACCGGCTACGGCTCGCCGATCTGGGCCGGCTATCGGCCGCGCGCGGACGCCGCCGCCGTCGCCTGGGCACGCGCCGAGGGTGGCGTGGTGATCGGCAAGACCGTGACCACCGAATTCGCCAACCGCCATCCCGGCCCGACCGCCAACCCGCATGACCCCGCGCGCACGCCTGGCGGCTCCTCCTCCGGTTCGGCCGCGGGCGTGGCCGCCGGCTTCTTCCCGCTCGCCTTCGCCACCCAGACCGCCGGCAGCATTATCCGCCCGGCGGCCTTCTGCGGCGTCGTCGGCTACAAGCCGAGCTTCGGGACCATCAGCCGCGCGGGGATGAAGCTCGCCGCGGAGAGCCTCGACACGATCGGCGTGATCGCCCGCAGCGTCGCGGACTGTGCCCTGTTCGCCGGCGCCGTCGCCGGGATCGATCTCGGCGATCCTGACCAGCGGCCGGAGCGGGCGCCGCGCATCGGGCTGTGCCGCTCGCCGACCTGGGCGCATGCCGCGCCGGAGACCGCCGCGCTGCTGGAGACCGTGGCCGCGCGGCTGGCGCGCGCCGGCGCGGCGGTGGGCGCGCGCGAGCTGCCCGCGCCGTTCGCCGCGCTCGTCGAGGCGCACGCGGTGGTGATGAACGCCGAGAGCGCGCGCTCGCTGGGCTGGGAAATGACCCGCCATCGCGGCGCGATCAGCGCCGCGCTGATCGAGCGGCTGGATTGGGGCCTGGCGCAGCCGGCGCCGGCGCTCGCCGCCGCGCGCGGCGTGTTCGCCACGCTCCAGCGCGGCTTTCCCGAGGCGATGGAGGGGCTGGACATCCTGCTCACCCCGTCCGCGCCGGGCGAGGCGCCGGTCGGGCGCAGCGCCACCGGGGATCCCGTTTTTAATTTCATCTGGACCAGTCTGCACGGGCCCTGCGTCACGGTCCCGGCCGGGACCGGGCCGAACGGGATGCCGCTCGGCATCCAGATCGTCGGCCGCGCCGGCGAGGATCGCGCCGTGCTGGCCTGGGCGCAGTGGGTCGCGGCGGCGCTGGCATAGGGGGAGCGGACATGGTGCAGGAGAT
>JAJZFF010000567.1 GCA_021805485.1 Pseudomonadota bacterium | reverse complement strand
GGCGCAGGCGCCGGAGGTGCTCGCGGTGCTGGATGCGGCCGCGGCCGCGGCGGGCACGGCTCTCGCCGCGCGCGGCCGCGAGTGGGAGGTGACGCCAGCCGTGGACGGGTTCGGGTACCGCGACGCCGCCGGCACGCTTTCGCTGCCGCCGCCAGGGCTGCTCGGCCGCCACCAGATCGACAACGCCGCCATCGCCATCGCGACTTTGCGGGCGGCGCGGCTGGGCATTCCCGACGCGGCGATGGCCGAGGGCGTCGCACGCGCCACCTGGCCGGCGCGGCTGCAGCGCCTGGGCGGACGGCTGGCCCGCCGCCTGCCGGCGACGATGGAGCTGTGGCTGGATGGCGGCCACAACCCGGGCGCCGGCGCGGCGCTCGCCGCCCAGCTCGATGACTGGGCCGAGCGGCCGACGCTGCTCGTCGTCGGCATGAAGCAGGGCAAGGACGCGGCCGAGTTTCTGCACCCGCTGCTGGCGCGCGCGGCCGGCGTATGGGCGGTGGCCGAGCCGGAGCAGCACCTCGCCATGCCGGTCGAGGCGGTGATCGCGGCCGCGGGCGGGCGCGCGCTGCCCGGGCCCACCGTCGCCGACGCGCTCGATGCCATCGCCGCGCGCGGCGGGACGGCGCGGGTGCTGATCTGCGGCTCGCTCTTTCTCGCCGGCGAAGTGCTGAAACAGGACGGCGATGGGCTCTGAGCCGTACCCGGCCGATGCCGCGCGCTGGGCGATCCTCAACGGCTTCGGCCGCACCCTCGGCGACAGTCTGATCGGCCTCACCGCGCTGGCCGCGGCGCGCGACCACCTGCCGCCCCACCCGGT
This sequence comes from Pseudomonadota bacterium, assembly GCA_021805485.1. The sequence goes on along the minus strand of JAJZFF010000567.1, from coordinate 2,906 downwards.
GCTGTTCCGCCTCCCCGGCCTCGGCCCGGTACAGGAGGCGCTGTACCAGGCTGCCGGCGTCGAGGTCCGCCTCCTGCCCTGGGAGGAGGCTCTGCCGGGCCGGACCTACGCGCCCGCATCCGGCTTCGCCCGGGTGATCGACCTGCGCGACTTCGCTTATGAGTCCGCCTTCGCGCGCACCAGCATGGTCGATTTCTTCCTCGCCCGCCTCGGTCTCGACCCGGCCGGCGTGCCGCCAGCCGCCAAGCGCAACACCTGGCTCGCCGCGCGCCTCCATCCCGCGCCACCAGGCGGGCTGGCGCCGGGCTACACGCTGCTCTGCCCGAACGCCGCCGGCGCGCTGCGGCAGATGCCGGCGGAAATCCACGCGGCGATGCTGGAACGGCTCGCCGACGAAGGGCCGCTCGCCACCCAGGGCGAGGTGCCGGCCGCGCTGGCGCACCGCGTCCACGCGCTGGGCATGTCCGCGACACTCGCCGAACTCTGCGGCCAGGTGGCGGCGGCACGGCGCGTCGTCTCCACCGACACCGCCATGGTCCATCTCGCCGACGCCTTCTCGATCCCCTGCCTGGCCTTCTTCCCGACCCACGATCCGGCCTGGCGGGTGCGCGACTACCCCCATTGCACCCCGGTCGCGCTCGAAGCGGACCTGCCGCGTGGGCTGGAGTTCCCGCGCGGGCCGGCGGATCTCGCCGCGGCGCGGGCGGCGTGGTTCGCCACGCCCCTGCCCGCGCCGCTGCGCCCGCCCGGCGAATGAACACGCGGCCGGACGACCCGCAATGGACCGGCGGCAAGCGGAGGAAGCATCCATGACCGTGCCACACGCGACGGCGCCCGCGCCGCCCGACCCGAGCCGCGGGGCGCCGGCGGGCGCGAGCCGGGCCCGCTTCACCGTGCTCGCGTTGCTGGTCGGCGCCGTGACCATCAATTATCTCGACCGCGCCGTCCTCGGCATTGCCGCGCCCTCGGTGCGCCAGGGGCTCGGGCTCGACGCGGCGCAGATGGGGATCGTCTTCTCCGCCTTTTCCTGGTCCTATTTCGCCATGCAGATCCCCTCGGGGATCCTGCTCGACCGGTTCGGGGCGCGGCCGATCTACACCATCGCGCTGGCCGGCTGGTCGCTGTTCACCCTGCTGCAGGGGCTGGCAGGCGGGCTCGCGACCATGGTCGGGATGCGGCTCGGGCTCGGCGTGTTCGAGGCGCCGTGCTTCCCCGCCAATGGCGCGATCGTCGGCCGCTGGTTCCCCCGGCGCGAGACCGGCATGGCGGTGGGTGTCTTCACCGCCGCCGAATATGTCGGGCTCGGCTTTCTCAGCCCGCTGCTGTTCTGGATCCTGCGGGAATTCGGCTGGCCGGCGCTGTTCTTCGCCACCGGGGCCGCGGGGCTCGTCTTTGCCGCGCTCTGGTGGGTCGCCTACCGCGACCCGCACGCGAGCCGGCGGGTGAACCAGGCCGAGCTCGACTACATCGAAGCGGGCGGCGGCAGCATCCGCGCCGGCGCCGCCGGCACGCGCTTCGCGCTGCGCCATGTGCGCCAGCTCTTCCGCTACCGGCAGATGTGGGGGCTCTGCATCGGCCAGTTCGCGGTGAATTCGACGCTGGTGTTCTTCCTCACCTGGTTCCCGAGCTATCTGGCCACCGCGCGGCACATGGAATTCATCAAGGTCGGGTTCATGGCCACCCTGCCCTATGTCGCCGGGTTCTTCGGCATTCTGTTCGCCGGCTGGCTCGGCGATTTCCTGCTCGCGCGCGGGGTCTCGCTCAACCTGGCGCGCAAGACGCCTGTCGTGGCCGGGCTCGCCCTCGCCGCCAGCATCGTCGCCGCCAACTATGTCGAGAGCAACGCGCTGGTCATCGCCATCCTCTCGCTCGCCTTCTTCGCCCAGGCGATGTCCTCGGCCGCCTGGGCGGTGTTGCCGGAGGTGGCGCCGGTCGGCCTGCTCGGCCTCGTCGCCGGCCTGTTCAACGCCTCCGCCAATCTCGCCGGCATCGTCACGCCGCTGGTGATCGGCTTCGTCGTCCAGGTCACCGGCTCCTTCGTCGGCGCCATCGCCTTCGTCGGCATCGTCGCCGCGATTGGCGCGCTGACGTGGATCTTCGTCATCGGCGATCTCCACCGCATGGAGGTCGAGGGCTTGGCCTTCAGCCCGACGCCAACGCCTTGACGCCGATGACGGCGCGGCGCCTCGGTCGGATCACTGTCATCATGAATCCTTTTCGGAAGCGGCGGCCCGGCCGCGCGCCCAGTCGGTCATCTGGCGCACGGCGTCGTCCCCGGCCGTGCCGAGGATGTAGCCCTCGGCACCGAGCGTGGAGAGGCCACCGCCCTTCACCGCGGCATTGCCCTGGACGATGAGCAGGGTGGCGGGCCCGAGACCTGCATGGTGCTCGCGGTCTCGCACGCGGCGAGCGGCAGCAACAGGCAGGCGCGCACCGCGGTGCTGCGGCGGATGGAGCAACGACGGCGCGCGTGGATCGAGGTTGGTATTGCGGCTTTATTGCCTTAACGGATTTGTTCCGATGAATGCAAAAAACCGACCGTTACGACGTTGATCTGGATCAAGCCACACGCGGCCATCAGGGCGCGGCCATCAGGGCACGGCGGCGCCGGCGGCGTGCTCGCCCCTCGCCCACGCGGCGAGGTCGTGGACGGTTCTCTCCACGGTGGTGCGCAGAACGAAGCTGTTCACGTTCACGGTCATGAGACCACCGGCCGGAACCTCGCCGTCATTGCGGACGGCGGCCAGCGTCGCACCGCTCGCGCCGTCGATGATGCGGGCGCCGACCTTGCCGCGCGTCGCCGCGCCGGCGGGGGGAGTCCAGTAAACGGAGGGCGGACCCTCGACAAAGTCGCTGACCGTACAGACGAGGCGGTAGCGCCCCGCGGGATCGAGGCGGAAGGCTGG
>JAJZFF010000378.1 GCA_021805485.1 Pseudomonadota bacterium | reverse complement strand
CCGAGATCAGCCGGTCGATGAGATGGTGATTGTCGGCCGTGACACGGGCGAGCGCGGCGGCGAGGCGGTCGAAGGTATCGCCGATCCGGCGCAGCTCGACGAGGCGGATCGGCGGCGAGATCGCCTCGAACCGGCCCTGGCCCAGCCGGTCGAGCCCCTCGGCGAGGCGGCGCAGCGGCCGCAGAGCGACCCCGCTCGACCACGCCAGCAGCGCTACGATGCTGAGCGCGAGTGCGGCCATCAGCCCGGCGAGGAAGCGCATCTCGGTCCAGATCTCGGCGATTTCGTCGAGCGGATTGCCGATGATCTCGATCTCGCCGATCGCCCGCCCCCCGGCCAGCACCGGCACCGTCGCGCTGGCCGGTGGCGGGGCGAACAGGCGGGCGAACCAGCGCGGAACGCGCGCGCTCGCCACCACGGCCGGGGCTTCCGCCGCGCCGTCGGCGCGGACGATGAGGCGAACGTGACGCAGCTTCGGCAGCGAGGCCGTGAGCCGGTCGAGCATGCCGGCCTCCGGGCCGGCCTCGACGGCGCGCAGCGTCAGCGCCGCGAGGCTGCGCCCGACGCTGAGCGCGGCGCCGGTCTCGGTGGCGACGCGCAGGCGCGCGCTGTGCAGCGTGACGGCGAACGTAACCGCCAGCCCGATCAGCAGGATCGCGCCGGGAATGGCGATCAGTCTGGCGCGCAGCGAGCGCATCGCGTGGTTCCTCCCCGCCTCCGGGCCGGCCGCAAACGGCGCGGTGTGCGGCGGCGCAGTGTGCGGATACGTGAAAATTGTGCAAGCGGGCGGCAAGGATCGGCAAACATTTCGGCAATGATTGTGATGGACACGGCCCCGCCGACGGCGATCATGGCGGCGAAGCAGCGCGCCGGAGCGCCACCCGGGAGGAGACTGATGCTGGATCTGCGACCCATTCGGCCGCACGGGCGCGCGGCCGTCATCGGCGGGCTGCTACTGCTGGCCGCGAGCACCGCTGCGCAGGCGCAGGACGCGCCGCCGGCCCCGCCCGACAACACCGTGCTGCCGGAAACCGAGGTCTTCGGCGCCACCCCGATGCTCGGTTCGGGCATCGACCGCAACAAGATCGCCGGCGAAACCCATGTGCTCAACTCCAACGACGTGACGCTCGACGGCACGCCGAACATGATGCGGGCGCTGAACGAGCAGGTCGGCGGCATCTCGCTCGGCAACGCCAACGGCAATCCGTTCCAGCAGAACCTCGTCTATCACGGCTTCCAGGCTTCGCCGCTGGTCGGCAACGCCCAGGGCATCGCGGTCTATGTCAATGGCGTGCGCTTCAACCAGCCGTTCGGCGATACGGTCAACTGGGACCTGATCCCCTCCATCGCCATCGATACGATGAATCTCGAAGGCACCAATCCGGTCTTCGGCCTCAACGCCCTGGGCGGCGCGCTCTCGGTGCAGATGAAGAACGGCTTCACCTTCCATGGCACCGAGGCCGATATCTGGGGCGGCTCCTTCGCCACCTCCTCGGAGGAATTCCAGTACGGCAAGCAGATCGGCAACACCGCCGTCTATATCGCCGGCTCCCAGCTCAACTCCGGCGGCTGGCGACAGAACGAATCCTCGGCGCTGCAGCAGCTCTACGGCGATATCGGCTGGCGCAACGACAAGGCGGAGATCCATCTCAGCCTGCTCGGCGCCAACAACCGGCTCAACAACCCCGCCACCGTGCCGGTGCAGCTGCTGGACGCGCAGCGCACCGCCGTGTTCACCGCGCCCAACAACACCGCCGATCAGTACGGCATGGCGGTGCTTTCGGCCAGCTACGATGTCACCCCGGATACCTCGGTGCAGGCCAACGCCTATGTCGAGAATCTGTTCCAGCGCGTGACCAACGGCAACGTCGCCAATGGCGCCCCCTGCGGTTCCTTCGCGCCGGGCTATCTCTGCGCCGGCCCGAGCCAGTTCCTCACCGGCCTGGGCGGGTCCCCGATCCCGGACTTCCTCAATGGCGGGCCCTATTCGCAGCTCAACCTGATGGACACCAACACCGACGGCTACGGCCTCTCGGCGCAGATCACCAACACGTCGAAACTCTTCGGCAACCCCAATCACTTCGTCGCCGGCGCGAGCCTCGATGGCGGGTTCACCCACTACACCGCGGGTACGCTGATCGGCGGGCTGAACCCGGTCAATCGCTTCTTCACCTACCCCGGCATCCAGATCGACCAGGCCGACGGCTCCATGGCGCCGGTCAACGTCAACGATCACGACGTCTATTACGGGCTTTATTTTCTTGATATTTTCGACATCACCCCGGCGCTGTCGCTGAGCGTCTCGGGACGGTTCAACGTCGCCAGCATCGTGCTGGCGGACCATCTCGGCGGCGCGCTCAGTGGCCAGCACAGCTACAATCATTTCAACCCGGCCGTCGGGCTGACCTACAAGATCACGCCGACCACCACCGCCTATGTCTCCGCCTCGGAGTCCAACCGCGTGCCGACGCCGGCGGAGCTCTCCTGCGCCAGCCCGGCCAGCCCCTGCACGCTGACCAATTTCTTCGTCGGCGACCCCAACCTCAAGCAGGTCACGGCGCAGACGGTGGAGGCCGGGGTGCACGGCCAGGTCAAGCCGTTCGACGGCGCCAAGCTGGATTGGCAGATCGGCGGCTACCGCACCCAGCTGCACGACGACATCCTGATGGTGGCGAGCCAGGTCCAGGGCTCGGCCTATTTCCAGAACATCCCCGGCGACCTGCGCCAGGGCGTCGATCTCGGGCTCAAGCTGACCACGTCGCGGCTGCGCGCGTGGATCGAATATTCGTACACCGATGCGGTGTTCCAGAACACGTTCCCGCTCTCCAGCCCGAACAACCCCGCCGCCAACGCCAACGGCAACATCACCGTCCACCCCGGCGCGCAGATGCCGGGCATTCCGCCGCACATGGTCAAGCTCGGCACCGAGTACCAGATCACCGACGCATGGACCGTGGGCGCCGAGGGCATCGCCGCCTCCGGCCAGTACCTGTTCGGCGACGAGGCGAACCTGACCCAGCCGACCGGGGCCTATTTCGTCGTCGGCCTGAACACCTCCTACCAGGTGAACAAGAACATCCAGTTCTTCGGCCAGCTCGAGAACGCCTTCAACGCCATCTACACGACCTATGGCACCTTCTCGCCGACCTCGCAGGTGCCGATCGCGCAGGCGCCGGGGGCGAGCAATCCCCGCAGCTACACGCCCGCCTCGCCGATCGCCGCCTATGGCGGGGTGCGGGTGACGTTCTGACCCGGGATCGACGCGCCGATCCGTCACGGGTCGATCCCCGGGGCCCGCGATACGAGCCGAAACCCCAACGAAATCCGCCGCTATCGACAAGCGGGGCGGAGTGTCGATAATGCCCCCGCGCCGCTCCGGCGCGGTCTCGTCAGGAAATGGAATCGACAGGATGCAGAAATCCCTCCTCGGCGCGCTGCTGATCGGCGGTGCCCTGCTCTCTCCCCCGGCCTTCGCCGAAGGCGACGCCGCCGCCGGCAAGCAGGTCTTCGCCCAGTGCTCCATCTGTCATTCGGCCAAGCCGGGCGAGAACAAGATGGGCCCGAGCCTATTCGGCGTCGTCGGCCGCAAGTCCGGCACGGAAGCCGGCTTCAGCTATTCCGACGCGGTGAAGAAGCTCGACCTCACCTGGAACGAAGAGACGCTGGAGAAATGGCTGGCCAATCCCGCGGCGATGGCGCCGGGGACGAAGATGGTCTTCCGTCTCAACAGCGACAAGCAGCGCGACAACGTCATCGCCTACCTGAAGACCCTGAAATAGCGCCACCCGGCCGGACTTCGGCGGCCCGCGCCTGGCGCAGCGACTGTGCCAGCGCGTGCGCCGCCTCCGGCCCGGCGCGCCGCTGCTCGGGCGGGATCGCCACCTCCGCCACGATGCGCGCCGGATTGGCCGAAAGCAGCAGCACACGATCCGCCAGCGCCGCCGCGTCATCCATGTCGTGGGTGACGATCAGCGCCGCTGTCGGCCGCCGCCGCCAGGCATCGAGCAGCACATCGCGCCCGCGCTCGGTCATCGTCGGATCGAGCGAGACGAACGGCTCATCCAGCAGCACCAGGTCCGGATCGATGGCGAAGGCCCGCGCGATCGCCGCGCGCCGGGCCATGCCGAGCGAGATCTGCGGCGGATAGGCATCGCGAAACGGCCACAGCCCGAGCGCGTGCAACAGCTCGTCGGCCAGCGCGTCCCGCCCCACCGCGACCAGGGTGAGATTCTCCCGCACGGTGCGCCATGGCAGCAGCCGCGGCTCCTGGAACACGGTGCCGATCCGCGGCCGGTCGGTCGCGTGCCAGACGATCCGCCCGGTGAAATCGTGGTCCAGCCCGTCGATCAGCCGCAGCAGGGTCGTCTTGCCGCACCCCGAGGGGCCGACGACGGCGACGATCTCGCGCGGGGCGAGACGGAAGCGCAGATGCTCCAGCACCAGCTGCGCCGCGCCGTCGCGCCCGACGAAGCTTTTGCCGGTGATGTCGACCTCGAGGATCACCGGCGCGCTCATCGCCGCCAACGGTTCGCCCGCCGTTCCAGCGGCTGCAGCAGCACCCATTCGATCGCCTGCACGACAAGGATGAAAGCCAGCGTATAGGCCAGGATGCCGGTCACGTCGAAGAGCTGGAAATAGGATTCGATCTGGAACCCCACCCCGTTGCTGCGCCCGAGCAGCTCGACCACGAGCACGATCTTCCAGATGATGGCAAGCCCGGACCGCGCCGCGGCGAACAGATAGGGCGCCAGCTGCGGCAGGACCACATGGCGCAGCCGCGCCCATCGCCCCATGCGGAAGCTCTCCGCCATTTCCGCCAGGCCGCGATCGAGCGCGCGCGCGCCCTCGCGCAGCGTCACCGCCGTGCTCGGCAGCTTGTTCAGCGCCACCGCCCCGATCGCCGCCCACTCGTTGAGCCCGAACCACACATACATCAGTACAATGACGACCAGCGCCGGCAGATTGAGCAGCACCGTGACCCAGGAATCGAGCGCGAGGTCCAGCCGCCGCCACGCGCCCATGGCGATGCCGAGGGCGGTGCCCAGGACCATGGCGACGGTGAAGGCGGCGACGACCCGGGCCAGGGTGATGCCGAGATTGACCAGCAGCGGGCCGGCGACGGCCTCGTGGAGCATTGCCGCCGCGACCGTCGAGGCCGCGGGCAGCATGCGGCTGCCGGCCAGCCGCGCCACCAGTTCCCAGACCAGCAGCAGGCCGAGCGCCGAGGCCAGCCGCGCCGTGACCGCTGCCCGCGTCAGGATGATCCCGCCTGCCAGAACGTGCCCGCCGGCAGGCTGCGCGCCTTGCCCACGAGCGCCTCGCCGCCGGTCTCGGCGAGGACGGTGAACAGGGCCGCGGCCGCGTCCCGCTCCGGCGCGCCGAAGCCGCGCGGAATACCGCGCCGGTAATAGGCCATCAGCTGGGCGAGCTCGGCATCGCTGTGCGTCGCCGTCAGCGGCTTGAGCGCCTGCCACTCCTCGTCGGACGCGGCGAGGATGCGCTGCGCCTTGGCCGCGGCGGCGAGGAACGCGTCGAGCGCCGGGCGCTGGCGCGCCGCCCAGGATTCCGCGAATACATAGCCGACCACGGGCACCGTGCCGCTGATGCCGAGGCCGCGCACGGCGTCCTCCACGCTCAGCACCTGGCGCATGCCGGCGGCCTCGGCGCGGGCGGCGAAGGGCCAGAAGGTCAGCACCGCATCGAGCCGGCCGGACGCGATCTCCTGGGCCAGCAAGGGCGGCGCGGCGAAGCGCTTCTCCACCGCCTGGTCCAGATCGAGCCCGAGCGCGCGCTTCGCGTAGGCGCGCAGGATCAGCCAGCTCTTGTCGATCGGGCTGCCGGCGATGCCGAGCCGCTTGCCCTTGAGGTCGGCGATGCCGCGCACCGGCGAATCGGACGGCACGATCACGGCGCCGGAGGCGTTGGAGAATGGCGAAAAAGTCCAGTCGGCCCCGGCGGCGCGCTGGCGCGCGACCCAGAGCCAGTCCTGCGCGGTGAGATCGACGCTGCCGGCCTGCATCGCCACCTGGGTCGCCTGCGAGCCGGCGAGTTCCACCGCCTCGATCGTGACGCCGGCCTCGGCGTCGAGATGGTGCCGACGGATCACGTCGAGCTCCCAGGACACGGTGCCGAAGCGTAGAACGCCGAGCCGCACCACCGGCGCCGCTTGCGCCGTGCGGGCAAGGGCCGCGGCCGCGCACGCACCCAGCAGGGCGCGCCTGCCAATGGTCATGACGCTCCTCTCCCGAAATCGAAGGGTTGATCGCAGATTTCGCCGCATAACGCGCCCGATCGGCGCAGACTGTCAATGCTCGCCCGGATCGCCGAGAATCCGGTCATCGAGCAGGAAACGCAGCCCGCGCTGCCAGGATTGGTCCGTGTTGCCGCGGATGTCGACGCTGCCCGCGCGCACCACCGCGCCGGTGGCGGCGTCCTCGATCACGACGTTGATGTTGAGAATCAGCTCGCTGACCTTCTGCACCCAGCCGTAGCATGCGAACGGGGCGCCGAGCGCCTGCGCGGCACTGCGCTCGCAGCCGTTGCAGTGCAGGATCCCGGCGCTCGGATCGAGCGCGGCGCGCAAGCGCGCCGGATCGGCGATGCGATAGCGGCCGGACGCGGCGAGCGCGGTGCGCAGCGTCTCGCCGAGGGCCGTGGTGCGGGCGATCTCGGCCGTGCTCGGCGGCGTCGGCGAGGTATCGACCAGGGCGAAATCGAACACCGCGAGCAAGGGTGGCTCCGCGCGGGCCGTACCCGCGAGCGCGGCCAGCAGCGTGAGTGCGACCAGCATCGCCCGCGCGACCAGCATCCGCGGGCCCGGCTTGCCGGCCCGTCCGTGTCGTGAAACCATGTCCACCCCCAGGACATAGCCCTTGCGCGACCGCGCCGCGCCGTCAAGATGCGGCGCGCGGACCGGTCGGGTGGGGTGGCGCGGGGCGCGGCAGCGGAGGAAGCGGAATGCGGAGTGCGGACGATCGGCGCCGGATGGGCTGGGGCGCCAGGCGGCTGGTGCCGGCCCTGATGCTGGCTGCCGCGCTGACCCCGGCTGGCGCTTTCGCGCAGGCGAATGGACCGCAAACGAATGCGGCCGCGGCGAGCGGGCCGGTCGAGATCACCTATCTCGCGCTCGATGCGCCGCGCCCGCGCCCGTCCACCGAATTGACCCCGCCGCCCAAGGATCTCGGCCTCGCCGGCGCGCGGCTGGCGCTGGCCGACAATGCCACCACCGGCCGCTTCACCGGCCAGGAGTTCAAGCTCGACGAGGCCGTCGGCGCCGACGCGGCCGCGGTGACGGCGGCGTTCAAGGCGCGGCTGGCCGCCGGGACGCGCAATTTCGTCACCGATCTGCCGGCCCCGCTGCTGCTGACCCTGGCAGATCTGCCGGAGGCCCAGGGCGCGACGCTGATCGATGCCACCAGCACGGACGACGCGCTGCGCGGCGCCGATTGCCGGCGCAACGTGCTGCACATGCTGCCCAGCCGGGCCATGTTCGCCGACGCGCTGATGCAGTATCTCGTGGTCAAGAACTGGCGCCACATCATGCTGGTGCAGGGCAAGGATCCGGCCGACGCGCTCTACGCCGCCGCCATCCGCCACGCGGCGAAGAAATTCCAGGTCAGCATCGTCGCCGACAAGCCCTGGAGCTTCAACGCCGCCGCGCAGCAGGCCGATACCGGACATTTCCAGGTCAATACCGAAGTCTCCAATCTGACACAGGGAATTTCCTACGACGTGCTGGTCGTCGCCGACGAGGCGGATAATTTCGGCGATCAGCTCGGCTATCGCAGCTTCCTGCCCCGCCCGGTCGCCGGCACGCAGGGGCTCACCCCCAGCGCCTGGTCGCCGATGTTCGACGAAATGGGCTCGCGGCAGCTGCAACTGCGATTCCTCGCCCTGGCCAAGCGAATGATGACCGATCGCGACTATGGAGCATGGCTCGCGGTGCGTGCCTTCGGCGAGGCGGCGACGCGCACCGCCAGCGCCGATCCGGCGGCGATGGCGACATTCCTGCATGGGACGGACTTCACCGTCGCCGGCTACAAGGGCCCGCCTTTCAGCATCCGTCCCTGGGACGGACAGCTGCGCCAGCCGGTGCTGCTGGCCGACGACCGCTCGCTGGTCTCGATCTCGCCGCAGCCGGGCTTCCTGCATCAATTCTACGAGACCGACACGCTCGGCACCGACAAACCGGAGACGACATGCCACATGTCCTGAAGCCGCTGCTCGCCCTCGCGGTTCTGGCGCTGCTCAGCCCCGCGGCGCGGGCCGAGCGTCTGCTGCTGTCGAACGAGAAGGACAACACCGTCACCGTCGTCGACGCGGCGAGCCTGAAGATCGTGCAGAGCGTGCCGGTGGGCGCGCGGCCGCGCGGGCTGATCCTCTCCAAGGACGGCAAGAGCGTCTATATCTGCACCAGCGACGCCGACCATATCGAGGTGCTGGATCTGGCGACGCTCAAAGTGACCGCCAACCTGCCGAGCGGGGCGGATCCGGAGACCTTCGCGATCAGCCCGGACGGCAACACGCTCTATGTCGCCAACGAGAACGACAACTCCATCACCGTGGTGGACGTGCCCGGCGCGCGCGTGATCGGTGCGGTGCCCACCGGCGTCGAGCCCGAGGGCATGGCGGTGAGCCCGGACGGCAAGCTGCTGATCAACACGTCCGAAACCACCAGCATGGTGCATTTCATCAACCCCGAGACGCGCAAGATGATCGGCGGCGTGCTGGTCGGGCAGCGGCCGCGCTACGCCGCCTTCACCCCGGATGGCAAGCAGGTCTGGGTATCCTCCGAGGTGGCCGGCTCGGTCGCGGTGATCGACGTCGCCACGCGCAAGATCGTCAGCACGATCCGCTTCCAGATCCCCGGCGTGCCGCGCGAGACGGTGCAGGCCGTCGGCATCAACATCACCGCCGACGGCAAGACCGCCTTCGTCGCCCTCGGCCCGGCCAACCGCGTCGCCGTGGTCGATGTCGCGAGCGGTGCGGTGGAGAAATACCTGCTGGTCGGCCAGCGCGTCTGGCACATGGCGTTCTCGCAGGATGGCAGCCGGCTGTACACGGCCAACGGCGTCAGCAACGACATGTCCGTGATCGACGTCGCCGCGCGCAAGGTGCTGAAATCGGTTCCGGTCGGCCAGGAACCGTGGGGTGTGGTCGATGTCCCCTGAGGCCGCGGTGCCGTCGACCGTGGAAGCCGTGCCGCTGTCGGTCGAGGGGCTGAGCCACGCATTCGGAGCCCGCAAGGTTCTCGACGGCGTCAGCCTGCACGTCGGACGCGGCGATTTCACCGTTCTGCTCGGCCTCAACGGCGCCGGCAAGAGCACGCTGTTCGCGCTGATCACCCGGCTCTATCACAGCAACTCCGGCCGCATCGCGGTCTTCGGCCACGATATCCGCGCCGAGCCGCAGGCGGCGCTGGCGCGCATGGGCGTGGTGTTCCAGCAGCCGACGCTGGATCTCGACCTCACCGTCGAGCAGAATCTCTACTATCACGCGGCGCTGCACGGAATTTCCCGCAGCGCGGTGCGCGAGCGCCTCGGCGCCGAGCTCGCGCGGGTCAATCTTGCCGACCGCCGGCGCGACAAGGTGCGCCAGCTCTCCGGCGGTCAGCGCCGGCGGGTGGAGCTGGCGCGCGCGCTGCTGCACGAGCCGTCGCTGCTGCTGCTCGACGAGCCGACGGTCGGGCTCGACATCGAGAGCCGGCAATTCCTGCTCGAACATGTCCGCCTGCTCTGCCGCGAGCGCGGATTGGGCGTGCTGTGGGCGACGCATCTGATCGACGAGGCGGGGGCGGAGGCGAAAGTGGTCGTGTTGCATCGCGGCCGCGTGCTCGCCGCCGGCGACGTGCCGGCGATTCTGGCCGAGACCGGAACGCAGACGCTGAAATCCGCCTTCGACCGCCTCACCCGCGCCGGCAGCGAGGCGGCATGAGCCCGGCCCAGTACGCACTCTGCCTCAACGGCGTGGTACGGCGCGAGGCGCTGCGCTGGCTCGGCCAGCGCGGCCGCTTCGTCTCGGCGCTGGTGCGCCCGCTGGTGTGGCTCGCGATCTTCGCCGCGGGATTCCACTTCGTGCTCGGCGTCTCGATCATTCCGCCCTACGAGACCTATGTTCCGTACGAGGTCTACATCGCGCCAGGGCTGCTGGCGATGATCCAGCTTTTCAATGGCATGCAGAGCTCGCTCTCGATGGTCTACGATCGCGAGATGGGCAGCATGCGCTCGCTGATGATCGCGCCCTTCCCGCGCTGGTTCCTGCTGCTCGCCAAGCTGCTCGCCGGCGTCGCCGTGTCCGTCGTGCAGGCCTACATCTTTCTCGTCATCGCCTGGTTCTGGGACATCACGCCGCCCTATGCCGGCTACGTCTTCGTGCTGCCGGCGCTGGTGCTGGGCGGGCTGATGCTGGGCGCGCTCGGGCTCGTGCTCTCCTCCTTCATCAAGCAGCTGGAGAACTTCGCCGGGGTGATGAATTTCGTCATCTTCCCGATGTTCTTCACCTCCTCGGCGCTCTATCCGCTGTGGCGGGTGCAGGAGGCGAACCAGACGCTGTATTGGATCTGCGAGGTCAATCCGTTCACCCATGCCACGGAGCTGATCCGCTTCGCGCTCTATGGCGAGTTCAACGCACTGTCCGCTTCCGTCGTCGCCGGCTACACGCTGCTGTTCATGGCGCTCGCCGTGCTCGGCTACGATCCCGGACGCGGACTGCTGGCGCGGCGGGCGGGCGCGGAGTAGCCGCTCCCCGCCGCGTGGCCCGCTCCGGTTGCGCCCAACACCCGCTTGCGCCCGGAAACTACGACGAAATCATCGCGCAACCCGATTGACCGGTGAGGGTGCAGGCGATAGCCTCACGACAAGGAAAACGAACGGAGGATGGTCCATGCGGGTACCGAGCGCGGTGCTCGTCTCGTTTCTGATGCTGGTTGCGGGATTGCTGGCCCTGGCGGGCTACGCGTTCGAGCATGAGCGGCGCGTGATGCCTGTCCTGCAGGCGGCGGCGCCGGCCGCATCGGACCAGGCGGCGTCGGCGCCCGCATCCGCTCAGGCGGCTTCGGCGCCGCGCGCCTTCACCGCGGAGGAGGAGGCCTATTCGGTCGCGCTCTGGCCGGTGCACCGCGATCTGGTCGAGCTGGCGGCGGCACAGCTGGCGACCGCGGCGCTCGAGTATGCCACCGAGAAGCATGACGTGACCGTTCTCGTCTCCCGGCTGCAGCCGGTGCGGGACGAATTCGCCGCCGCCGAAGCGAAGACGCGGGCCCTGGTCCCGCCCGCCGCACTGCAGGATGTGCATCAGCGCTATCTCGACGCGATCATGCTCTACGAAAAGGCGACGACGGAGGTTCTGCGGATCGGTCACGACAGTGACGATCAGCATCTGGTCGAAGCCCAGCCGATGAGCCTGCGCGGCGCCGAGGAGCTGATCAAGGTCGGTGATGTGCTCTGGCCGGGGGAGCACAAACCGAACTGACCGTGCGCCGGGGGATGGATGCATTTCCCGGGCCGGTATTGTAGCGTGGATCCGGCACGCGGGCGTCGATGCCCGCGGGACCTGACTGGAAGCGGCGCCGGAGCCTTCGGTCCCGGTGAACAAGACGGTGTCCGCGCAACGGACACGAGCAGGAGGAAGAGCGACCAATGGCGAAAAGATCATTGTTCGGACTGGCCTTTGCCGGCGCCCTCGCGGCGGTCGGTCTGGGTCTGCCCGCGACGAGCACCCCGGCGGCGGCGGCGGATAACGTCTGCTCCGTGTGGGTGGTCGAGACCAGCCGCATCCCGCACATTCCATACGGCGGCTTCATGCCGGACCGGGCCTTCATTCCCGGCAGCAGCAGCCCGATGCACAACGTCGAATGGGCCGATCTGCCCGTGAACATCGGCGTGATCAAGTGCGGCAACGAGCTGATGCTGTATGATTCGGGCTGGAAGCAGGCCGATTACCACAAGATGCTCGGCGTCGACCATTTCGTGCCGATCGCCGATGAGCTGAAGGCGCTGGGCTTCGATGCCAAGGACGTGACGCGGGTCTTCATCGGTCACGCCCACTGGGACCATGCCGGCCAGCTGCTCGATCTGCCGAACGCGACGCTCTATGTGCAGCGCGAGGAGCTGCGCGGTATCGAATGGGCCCTGAACTACCCGAACGCCCATATCTCCGCGGTCAACAATACCCCCGGCGGCTGCGCGCGCACGCCGGCCTGCGGCTATGAGCCGCTGACCATGGAGCAGGTCTACGGCAAGGTTCTCGCCGGCAAGGCCGTGATCGTCGATGGCGAAATGGAAGTGATCCCGGGCGTGAAGATCCACCCCGCCTTCCGCGCGCACACCGCGGGCTCCCAGCTGCTGGAAGTGCCGACCGCGATCGGTAAGCTGGTGTTCGGCTCCGATGCCTACTCGTCGTGGGAAGGGATCCGCGACTGGATGGTCGCCAACATCCAGCAGACGGACTCGGTGCAGCAGTTCCTCGCCTATGAGAAGTGCTACAAAATCACCGGCGGCTACAACAACTGCGTCTCGGCGCATGAGCCGCTGAGCTACACCGCCAGCTATCCGCTGCTGAAGAATTCCTGGCTGATCGGCAACGGCGCCCATGCCGCCGAAGTGACCCTCGCGCCTGGTGAGAAGTCGCGCAAGCCGATGTAACGAGCTCGACTGATCGTTGCCAAAGGACGAGAGGCCGGCGATCGGCCTCTCGTTCGCGTTTCGGGGCTTCGCGCTCCCGATCCGAGAGGGCATAGTCCGCAGCGTGATGAATTGCTCCCGCCTCGCCTGGTTTCTTCGCCTCGCCCTGCTGCTCGGTGCCGCACTGGTGCCGGCCGGCGGCGCGCTGGCGCATGATCCGAACACCTATGGCGGCCTGTTCCGCTCGCGCGACATGGGCGCGAGCTGGATCGGCGCCGATGTCGGGCTCTTCCTCAACGGCACGCTCGCGCTCGCGGTCGATCCGCGCGACCCGAACCATCTGCTGCTCGGCACCGATAACGGCCTCTTCGGCTCGCCGAGCGGCGGGCGGAGCTGGATGCAGGAAGCTCCGGGCCGGCTGAACGGGGCCGTGTTCGCCGTCGCCTTCGCCCCGGCCGGGGGCGTGGCTTTGTGCGGGACGCCGGCCGGTCTGTTCCGCTGGGCGGGCGGTGAATGGACCGCGGCCGATGCGCCCAGCGCGGCGGCGCCGGCCCGCGCGATCGCCTATGGCGCCGCGTCCGGGCGCGTCTATCTGCTGGGCCCGAGCGGACTCTTCGCCAGCGACGATGGCGGCGCGCGATTTGAACGGCTGGCGGCGCCGGTCGACCAACTGGCCGCGCCGGCCGCGGGGCTCAGCGATCTCGCCGTCGTGCGTTCGCCGAAGGAGGTGGTCCTGCTGCTCGCCGGTGGCCGGCTGATGGCGAGCGAGGATGGCGGGCGCCATTGGCAGGCCCGCCCCGCTCCCGGCGCGCTCGGCGCCATCGCGCTCGATCCCGCCCATCCGGCGCGGCTCTGGGCGGCGGAGGGCGCCGGGATCCTGCGCAGCGACGATCTCGGGCGGAGCTGGCAACCTCTGCCGGGCGCGCTGCCTGTGGCCGCCCCCGTCGTCCGCGGCATCGCCGCCGATGCCGCGGCGGCGACCCTCGTCGTCACCAGCGACCGCGGCCTGTTTCGAAGCGTCGATGGCGGGCAGACATGGCAGCTCGGCGAGGGCGGGCTGCCGGTGCGGCTCGAATCCGGGCCGCTGGCGCGCGACCCGGCCAGCGCCGCGACGCTGTATGCGGTCTTCTCGCTCATCCCGTACGCGGAGGCCTGGCGCAGCGCCATCGAGGGCAAGGCGCTGCTGGCGCGCGCCGATCTGCTCGACCTCGTCGGCGCCGGCGCCCTCGTCCTGGCACTGCTGCTGCTCGGCGCCGGCCTGGTCTTCGCCCTGCTCCGCCTGCGGGGCGGGCGCGGCCCGACGGGGCGGCCCCATGCGGGGGGCCACCAAGCGGCCGCGCTGCGACGATGAGCACGGCGCTGCTCCATCGCCCCCGCCGCTTCGCGCTGCTCGCCGGGCTTTCGGCCATCGTGCTGCTGGGCGCCTGGTTCGCGCTGGGGCGGAGCTGGCTGCAGCCGCGCCTCGGCTTCGTCGAATACAAAATGCCCAACCCGCTCGACATGCCGACGGCGATCGCCGCGGCCCCGGACGGGACGATCTGGTTCACGATCGACCTCACCGATGTGATCGGGCGGCTGCGCGGCGGCAAGGTCGAGCGTCTGCCCACCCACATGGCCAATCTCGAGCCGATCGGGCTCGGCATCGCCCCCGACGGCGCCGCCTGGTACACCGACAATGCCGGCCACGCGATCACCCGCGTCGCGCCGGAGGGCGAGGTCAATCGCTTCCCGCTCGATACCGCTTCCGTCCGCCTCGGCCGCCTGGCCGTCGCCGCCGACGGCGCGGCCTGGTTCGCCGAGGAGACCGGGCTGTCCATCACCAAGTTCAAGGACGGCGTGCTCACCCGGCACATCTACGAGTCCGCGCGCGGCGGCCCGTACGGCGTCGCCCTCGCCGCCGATGGCAGCGTCTGGGCGACGCTGCAATCGGGCGACCAGCTCCTGCACATCGGCGCCGACGACAAGATGACCGCGCTCGACCTGCCGCAGCGCAACGCAGTGGCCTCGGACATCGCCGTGGCGCCCGATGGGAGCGTCTGGTTCCTGGAGGTGCGCGCCGACCGCATCGCCCACTACGCCAACGGCACGTTCAGCGAGATCCCGGTCAACGCCCACAATGTCGGCCTCTCCGGCCTGACCATCGGGCGCGACGGGGCGATCTGGTTCGGCATGCTCCGCAGCGGTGCGATCGGCCGCCTGCGCGCCGGCGCGATCACCAGCTTCCCCCTGCCGCGCGACCATGCGCGCCCCTACACTCTCACCACCGACCATGAGGGGAACGTCTGGTATGCGGATATTTCCGGCTATGTCGGCATGATCCCGGCGGCTGATGCTGAACGATAGCGGCGGCGACGAGGACAGGGCGGGCGACGGCGGCGCGGACGGCGCCGAGCCGTGGCTGGCGCTGCTGGTCTGGGTCGGCGCCGGCTTCACCCTGCTCGGCGCCGCGCTCGGCGTCGCCGCCTATCAGGGCGGCGGGCCGGCCTTCGTCGCCGCCGCCCTGTCACCGGAGGCCAGCGGCCCGCTCGGCGGGGCCTTCCTGGTCGCGGCCGCCGGGCTGGTGACGGCCGCTCTGCTCGGCCTGGCGCGCCAGCGGCGTGCGGAGGCGCTGGCCGAAAGCGGTCC
>JAJZFF010000506.1 GCA_021805485.1 Pseudomonadota bacterium | reverse complement strand
CGCCGCTGTGCGATGCGATCGACATCATGGAAACCTACCGGGTGAAGCAGCTGCCGGTCGTCCAGGGCGAGATCCTGCTCGGCATGCTCAACCGGCGGAACATCCTCGCCCGGCTCATCACCGCGCTGCTGGTGGTCGAGGACACGCCGGTGAGCGACGATGTGGTGGCCAGCCGCATCCGCGCCGCGATCGAGAAGACCAACTGGGCGCCCAAGGCGACCATCGAGGTCAAGGTCGATCACGGCGTGGCGACCCTCTCAGGCCCCGTGTTCAGCGATGCCGAGCGGATGGCGCTGATCGTGCTGACCGAGGGAATCGGCGGCGTGCGCCGGGTGGCGGACGAGATGGTCTATGTCGATCCGACCAGCGGGGTCGCCTTCGGCTCCTACTGACGGCGCTTCACCTGCCGGGCGGCGATTCGGTCAGCCGGCGCGCCGCCTCGGCGATGTCGGCTTCGTCGGCGCAATAGGAGAAGCGCACGAAATCGCCGCCGCGCGCGGTGTCGAAATCATGCCCCGGCGTCGCGGCGATGTGCAGGTCGTGCAGCATCGCCCGGCAAAAGGCGGCGCTGTCCTGCCCGCTCGCGGCGATATCGGCATAGATGTAGAAGGCGCCGTCCGCCGGGGAGAGTTTCGGCATCCCGGCGCGGGGCAGGGCGTCGAGCAGCAGGGCGCGCGAACGGGCATAGGCATCGCGCCGCGCCGAAAGCTCGGCATGGCAGTCGAACGCGGCCTCGGCCGCGCGTTGGGCGACATGCGGCGCGCAGATGAACATGTTCTGCGCCAGGCACTCCACCGGCCGCACCAGTTCCTCCGGCAGCACCATCCAGCCGACGCGCCAGCCCGTCATCGAGAAATATTTCGAGAACGAGTTGATCACGATCGCCGAGGGGCTGAAGGCGGCGGCGGTGGCGGCCGGCTTGCCATAGGTCAGGCCGTGATAGATCTCGTCGCTGATCAGCCGGATGCCGCTCGCATGGCAGTGCCGGGCGAGGGCGGCGAGGTCGTCGGGGTGCAGCATCGCCCCGGTCGGGTTGGCGGGCGAGGCGATCAGCAGCCCGTCCGGCTGCGGGTCGAGGGCCTCGATCATCGCCACCGTCGGCTGGAACCCGGTTTCCTCGGTCGCCGGCAGCAGGAGCGGCCGCAGCCCCAGCGCCGTCATGATGTTCAGGTAGGGCGGATAGCACGGGGCGGCGAGGGCGATCGTATCCCCCGGCTCGAAGGCGGCGAGGAAGGCGAGCGGAAACCCGCCCGAGGCGCCGGCGGTCACCGCGATGCGCGCGGCCGGCAGGTCGAGCCCGTACCAGTCGGCGTAATGCGCGGCGATCCGCCGCCGCAGCCCGGCAAGGCCCAGCGCCTCGGTGTAGCCGAGCGGATCGGTCCCCGCCATCGCGGTGGCGACGGCATGGCGCACGCCTTCCGGCGCGCCCTGGCCGGGCTGGCCGACCTCCATGCGGATCACGCGGCGGTTCGCCGCCGCCGGGCTGGCGGCGAGCGCGTTGGCCGCCGAGATCACGTCCATCACCAGAAAGGGCGGAACCCGCGCCCCGGCGCCAGTTTTCAGTGTCACCGCCGCCTCAGCGCGAACTGATGGCAAGCCCGGAGCCGCGCGGGTCGGCCGCGGCGGCGCAGGATTTCGGCGCGCCCGGCAGCGTGCCGGAGCAGGCGATCGCATCGGCGCGGCCCGGTGCCGGCACCGGCCGCGGCATCGCCTGGCCGGTGCGCAGCGAATCGGCCATCGCGGCGGCGGCGGCGAGCGGCGCGCCCGCCTGCCCGGTGCCGGTCGTCACCGCGCGGAAGGCGCCGTCGCGGGTGGCGAGGGCGACGCTCAGCAGCGGCGGCGTCACCCGCTTCGGCGAGGCGGCGAGGAGGATGCCGGTTCCCGCGGCGATGCGCCCGGTGCCGAACAGGTTGTTCATCGTGGTCGCGCAGCCGACCACGCCGCCCTTCGAATCGGCGACGGCGAATCCGGCGGAGGCCGGCAGCGCGCCGAACCCGCGCACATGCCGGCCGGCGGCGGCGGCGGCGACCGCATCGCGCCCGGCGCCGGCGAGGTCGTCCGGCGTCCTGGCCAGCGCCTCGATCGCCGCCCGTTCGCCGAGCCCGGCGGCGGTCGGCGGCAGGGCGATGTCGGCGCCGAGGGCGTGGATGGTGTCGGCTGCCGCGTAGCGCGCGGCCACGGCGCGCAGATCCGCGCCGGTCAGCCCGGCGCCGGCCTCCGCCGCGCCGGCGAGCAGACGGGCGGCGAGATGCCCCTGGTAGAAGCTCAGCACCCCGCCGCTCTGCAGCCGCGCGAGGGTGGCGGCGAGGTCAGGCTGGCGCAGCGTCTCGCCGGCCTGCAGCACGCCGCCGGACGGCCCGGCGAACACGTTGCGCGCGGCCGGGTCGGCCAGCAGCGCGTTGCCCACCACGGCGAGGTCGGCCGCCAGCGCGCGGGAGACCGGCACGCCACCGCCGGCCATCGATGCGGCGGGCGCCATGTCGGTGGCGAGCGGCAGGGCGCCGTAGCGCGCCTGCATGGCGAGCAGGCCGCGGACCATCTGCGGCACCGCGGCCGGGCGCGAGGCGCCGGCCTGGTCGCTGGGCGGCGCGCCGGGCGGGAAGAGCAGGGCGACGGGATGCCCCTTGCCGCCCTCGTCATGCGGCATGTCGATCAGGCAGACCGCGCCGCCGCCGAGGCCGGCGCGCGAGGGCAGCGTGACGCCGAGGGCGAAGCCCGCCGCCACCGCGGCGTCGACCGCGTTGCCGCCCTTCTGCAACACCTCGTGCGCGGCGACGGTCGCCTCCGGCACCGGCGTCACGGCAAAGCCGGCCACCGGCGCCTGCGGCCGCGGCTCGCCCAGCCGGGCGTTGCCGCCGCCGCCGACAAGATCGTTCGACAGGCCGCATCCGGCGAGCAGGAGTGCGGCGGCGAGCGGGGCGGTGCGGCGCATGATCGACAAATTCGCCATCCTCGTGACTGTGATTGCGGCAGGTTGCCAAGGGGATAACCGCCTTCGCCCGGCCGGGCAACACGGGAGGCCATGCAGGCCTGCGCCGGCGCGGGGTTGCGCCGCCGGCCGATCGTCCCACTTCGCGGCCAGTCAGGGTGGAAAGCCGCGACCGGCCCCGCCCCGGCGGCAGTCCGGAAAGGGATCGACATGGTGCTGGCGAATTTCGACGCGTGGCTGGACCGCACCCTGCGCAACCATGAAAAATTGCGCCGGTTCGTGTGGTTCGCGATCATTTATGCCGCAAGCGTGGTGATTTTCGGAATCATCGCCTTCGGCCTGCAGGCTCTGGTGCCGGCCTGAGCGGGGGCCGGATGTTGCGCCGCCGCATGGAGTGCGCTACCGGCGCTGCTCATGCTGATGAAGGCACCTGAACGGTCCGACGACGGCGTGATGTCCGCCTACCGGACGCGGATCGACGCCGGCACCATCCTGCCGGACCCGGTCCAGCGCCGGGCGGCGGAGCGTCTGCACGAGCTGTGGGGCCGGCTGCGCGACTATGATCCGCAGCCGAAGGCGCCGCCCAATGGCTGGCTCGGCCGGCTGCTCAACAAGAAGCGGGTGGACGAGGTGCCGGAGGACTATCCCTCGGGCCTTTACCTCGTCGGCGAGGTCGGGCGCGGCAAGTCCATGCTGATGGACCTGTTCTTCGCCGCCGCCGAAGTGCCGCGCAAGCGGCGGGTGCATTTTCACGAATTCATGCAGCAGGCCCATGCAAGGCTGCACAGGCTGCGCGCCGAGCGTCCGGACGCCGACGCGGTGCTCTCTCTCG
>JAJZFF010000352.1 GCA_021805485.1 Pseudomonadota bacterium | reverse complement strand
AGAAGGTCGAGAGCGAGAGCGGGCCGCAGCCGCCGGCGCTGACGCTGGACGGGTTCGGCGCCCTCGGCCCGCCGCCGGTCGCGGCCCTGCCCCTGGCCGGGGAGGCGTTCGGGCGCACCGAGGTCTCGCCGCGCCATCCGCCCGGGCTCTATGGACCGGAGGCCAGCCGCCGCGCGCTCAATCTCGGCGCCGCGCTGGGCCCGCTCGCCGCCAGCGCCCCCATCGCCGGGGCGGCGGAGGAGCCGCTCGGGGCGGCCGCGCCGGAGCGTGCGCTGGGGCCGTGGCTGATCGCCGCCGCGCTGGCGCTGTTCATCCTCGACCTTCTGGTGTCGCTCGGCCTGCGCGGCGTGCTGCGCCGCGGTGCCGTGGCGGCCGCGCTGGCGCTGCTGCTGGTGCTGCCGCCGGCGCCACCCGGACCCCACGCGGCCGAGCGCTATCCCTCGCTCGCCATCCATCTCGCCTACGTCGTCACCGGCGATGACGGTGTCGACCAGATTTCCCGCGCCGGGCTGCTCGGCCTCTCGGACTACGTCAATCAGCGCACCGCCGCGGTTCTGGCCGAGCCCGTCGCCGTCGCGCCGGGGCGGGACGATCTCAGCCTCTATCCGCTGCTCTACTGGCCGATCCTTGCCGACGCGCCGCTGCCGCCCGCCGACGCGCTGGCCGCACTCAACGACTACATGGCGCATGGCGGCATCATCCTGATCGATACGCGCGGCGGAGCGGGTGGCAGCGGGGAGGATTTCAACCCCGGCGTCGACGCGGTCCTGGCCGGGCTGGGCAAGGCGCTCTCGGTGCCACCGCTGGCGCCGCTCACCACCGAGCATGTCCTCGCCCGCGCCTTCTACCTGCTGCGCGATTTCCCCGGCCGCTATGTCGGCGCGCCGGTCTGGGTGCAGCGCCAGCAGGATCGCGCCAACGACAGCGTCAGCCCGGTGATCATCGGCGCCAACGACTGGGCATCCGCCTGGGCGGTGGATGCGGAGGGCCATAACCCCTACGCTGTGATCCCCGGCGGCGCGCATCAGCGCCTGCTGGCCTATCGGTTCGGCGTCAACCTCGTGATGTACGCGCTCACCGGCAACTACAAGGGCGACCAGGTGCACGTGCCGGCGATCCTCGAACGGCTGGGGCAGTAGGGCGGCGATGGACCCGATCATCGCCGCGCTGCGCTTCCAACCGCTGCTCCCGCTCTGGCTGCTGGCCGGGCTCGGCCTGCTGGCGGCGGTGGCGATGGTGCCGGCATTGCTGCGCCGTGCGTCGGGCGCGGTGCTGCGCGGCGTGGCGTTCCTCGTCCTGCTGCTGTGGCTGGCCGGCCCGCGCCTGGTCCAGGAGACGCGGCAGGGCCTGCCCGATATCGGGCTGCTGCTGGTCGATCGCACCGGCTCGATGCAGATCGGGGATCGCGCGGCGCTGGCCGAGCAGGCGCGGATCAAGCTCGAACAGGCGGCGACGCGGCTGCCCGGACTGGAACTGCGCACCGTCGGCCTGCCGGAGGGGGGTAGCGCCGGCACGCCGCTGATCGGCGCCATCACCCGCGCCCTGAGCGATATTCCGCGCCGCCGGTTGGCCGGCATCGTCGCCATCACCGATGGCCAGGCGCATGACGTGCCGGCCGACGGCGCCGCCCCCTGGGGCAGCGCGCCGTTCCATGTCCTGATCCCGGCCAAGGGCGAGGAGACCGACCGGCGGCTGCGCATCGTCGAGGCGCCGAGCTTCGGGCTGGTCGGGCACCGGGTCGATCTGCGCTACGTCGTCGAGGATCTCGGCGTGGCGCACCCCGGCGGCGCGGTGCGGGTCACCATCCGCCAGGACGGCCAGCCGCAGCAGGCCGCCAGCGTGCCGATCGGCCGGCCGCAGACGATCCCGGTGCCGATCACCCGCGCCGGGCCGACGGCGGTGGAGCTGCAGGTGGAGACCCTGCCCGGCGAGGTCTCGACGCTGAACAACCGCGCCGTGGTCGAGATCAACGGCGTGCGCGACCGGCTGCGGGTGCTGCTGGTCTCCGGCGAGCCGCATCCGGGCGAGCGCACCTGGCGGCGGCTGCTGAAGGCGGATCCAGCGGTGGATCTGGTCCATTTCACCATCCTGCGCCCGCCCGAGAAGGACGACCTCACCCCGCTCAACGAACTGGCGCTGATCGCCTTTCCGGTCAGCGAGCTGTTCCAGATCAAGATCCGCCAGTTCGACCTGATCATTCTCGACCGGTTCCAGAATCGCGGCATCCTGCCGGCGGCCTATCTGCGCAACATCGCTGAGTATGTGCGCAATGGCGGCGCGCTGCTGATGAGTGCCGGGCCGGAATTCGCCTCCATCACCAGCCTCGCCTCGACGCCGCTCGGGGAGGTGCTGCCGGCGGTGCCGCCCGATATCGACGAGGCGACGGTGGAGGGCCCGTTCCGGCCGCTGATCAGCGCCGCCGGCACGCGCCACCCGGTGACGGCCAACCTGCCGGGCTGGCAGGCGAATGGGCCGCCGCGCTGGGGCGAGTGGTATCGCCGCATCGAGGTCGGCGATGCGCGGGGCGAGGTGGTGATGCAGACCGGCGACGGAAGGCCGCTGCTGATCCTCGACCGCGTCGGCAAGGGGCGCGTTGCCCTGCTGCTCTCCGACCAGATCTGGCTATGGTCGCGCGGCCACGAGGGCGGTGGTCCGCAGGCGGAGTTGCTGCGCCGTCTGGCACACTGGCTGATGAAGGAGCCGGAACTCGAGGAGAACGCGCTGAGCGCCCGGGTTCAGGACGGCAGATTGCTGATCCGCCGCCGCAGCCTCGCCGATGGGCCGCCGGCCGCGGTCACGGTGACCGATCCGGACGGGGCGCCGACGCGGCTGACGCTGACGCGGGTTGCGCCGGGCGAGGAGAATGCGGCGCTGGCCGCCACCAAGCCTGGCGTGTGGCAGGTGACGGACGGCAGCCAGACGGTCTTCGCCGCCGTCGGCGCCGCCAACCCGAAGGAATTCGAGGATCTGCGCGCCACGGCGACGAAGCTGGCGCCGCTGGTGGCGAGCAGTGGCGGTTCGGTCCATTGGCTGGATCCAGCGGGCGTCCCGGAGCTGCGCCTGGTCGAGCCCGACGCCGCCACCGCCGGCGCCGGCTGGATCGGGCTGCGCCGCAACCACGATCATCTGGTGACCGGGGTGGCATCGCAGACCTTGCTGCCGCCCTGGCTGGCGCTGCCATTGATGCTGGGCTTCATGCTCGCCGCCTGGCGGCGCGAGGGCCGATAGACTTGCCGTGTGATCAACGGCTCCGGCGTTGCAATTCGAGGAGGGCGTGTCTTCCGCAAGCGTGATATTCCTGAAGGGGACGTGCCGCCCTCGATGTTCGGTCCGCACTCGGCGGTGGCGGCGCTGGTTGGCTTTGTCGGGCTGGCCCTGCTCGCCGGTGCGGTTGGCGGCGCGCTCACCGCGCGCAGTGTCCATGGCTGGTACCTGACCCTGCATTTCCCACCCGGCACGCCGCCGAACTGGGTGTTCGGCCCGGTCTGGGGCACGCTTTACGTGCTGATGGGGGTTGCCGCGTGGCGGGCGTGGCGCTGTGTCGGCGTCGATGCGGCGCGGCGGCTGGCGGCGTTGCGGCTGTGGGGCTGGCAGTTGCTGGTCAACGCGCTGTGGTCGGCGGCGTTCTTCGGCCTGCGCAGTCCGCTCGGCGGGCTGATCGTGATCGCCCTGCTGCTCGCGCTGCTGGTGCGCACGCTGGTCGCGTTCGCCCGGGTCGAGCCGGTTGCGGCGCTTCTGCTGCTGCCCTATCTGGCGTGGACCGGCTATGCGGGCTACTTGGCTGCCGGCTTCTGGTGGCTCAACAGCTGAGGACCGAGCTTAATGGCGTGGACGTTCGTGCGGGTTTCCGATCGGCCGGCCCGGGGCCGGCTGGCTCCGGTCGCGCTGCTGGCCGTGTCGGTCATGGCCGCGTCCGTGATCGCCGGCCCGGCCCGCGCCCAGATGGGCGGAATGGGGCCGCTCGGCGGCGCGCCCGGCTCCGGCGGGGGCGGCGGCGGCGCGGCCGACGGCAAGGATGCCAAGCCACCGCCGGCGCCGGCGCTGCCGGGCGCGCGCTCGCTCGAGGATACGGTCGCCCCGGCCGAGCGTCCGGCCTCGGAGATGTCGCCCACCGATGCGCTGTTCGACGCCATCGATCGCGGCGATCTTGCCGCGGCGCGGGAGGCGATCTCCCGCGGGGCGGACCTCAACGGCCGGAATCTGCTCGGTCAGAGCCCGCTCGACGTCGCCATCGATCTCGGCCGTAACCCGATCACCTTCCTGCTCCTGTCGCTGCGCAACAGCGAGAGCGACTCGGCACCCGGCGTGCGCACGGCCGTGGCGCCGCCACCCGCGGCGTCCGCCCATGGCCGGCGCGGCAGCGTGAAGGCGCCGGTCACGGCGAGTGTCCCCGTGCCCCCGACGCTGGTGGCGAACGGCGGCGTCCCGGTGCCGTCCGCTGGCTTCCTCGGCTTCTCGCGGACACCGGGGGCGACCGCCGGGTCCGCGCCCGCGCTCGCCGCGCCAGCCCAAGGCGAGCCGGGCCTGGAGGCAGCGGCCGTGGCGACGGCCCAAGCGCCCTCGGGGCAGGCGGTGGGCGGTGGCGCTCCGGTGCCGACCGATGGCTTCCTCGGCTTCACGCCGACGCCGGTGGCGACCGTCGGCCTTCGTTGACAGACGGATGGCTTCGCCATAGACGAGCCGTCGCGTCGGACGGCGGAGGGGTGCCCGAGTGGCTAAAGGGGGCAGACTGTAAATCTGTTGGCGCACGCCTACGTTGGTTCGAATCCAACCCCCTCCACCAGCCGATGCCGCCGGCGGTTTGTGTCGACCGGCGGGTGTAGCTCAATGGTAGAGCCCCAGCCTTCCAAGCTGGTTGTGCGGGTTCGATTCCCGTCACCCGCTCCACGCGCCGCCGCGCTTGCCCCACGCAGCCGCACCCGATCGCGAACCAGGGCGGACGCAGGGCTCTCCCCGACGAGGATCAGGCTTTGCCGAGTCGCGCTTGCGGGCAGTGGAACCAGTCCGCCCCGGCCGCGCCGGCCGGCGGCACGGTCAGGACCGGGACCGCACGGCGCAGACGCGGCACGTCCAGCCGGCCGCCATCCAGCAGCGACAGAACGTAGCTGAGCGACTCCGCGTCGAACGGACGCACGACGACGACCGTGCGCGGCGAGCGCACGGTGCCCTGCAACTGCCACACCCCCGCCGTGCCGGAGAATTGCAGCGTCACCGGCGTGCCCGCGCGTGGCCAGGCGGCATCCCGGCGGCGGCTTTGCATCGTCAGGGTCAGCATGCCGGCACTGGGGTTCGACGGGCCGGCGGCGGCGGCCGCGCTCGCGGTCGTGGTGCCGCCGGCCGCCGCCGGCTCGGGGGGCGCATCCTGGATCACCATCGCCAGCGTCACCGCCCCCGATTCGGCGATGGCGCGGCAGGCGTGATCGGCGACGGTGAAGCTCCAGCGCAGCGCCACGGGGCGGGCAGGGGGCTCGGGCGCGGGGGGCGGCCCCTCGGGCGGCGGCGCCACGATGGCGGCGGGCGGCGGCGGCGGCGGCGCGACGCATCCGGCGGACAGCCCCGCCAGGAGCCACGCCAGCGCGACCGCGCCGGCGCGGCGGCGCTTCTTCAAGCCCAACGGCGCCGATGGCTGACGGTCGAGCGGCACCATGATCAGGGGCGGCACGGCCTCAGGCGGCTCGGATGGCGCGGGCCGAGGCCGAAGGCGCCTCCTGCCGCTGCGGCCCGGTCTGGCTCTGCGGCGGAATCTCGCGGGCGATGCCCCAATAGCCGCCGGTGGCTGCGATCGGCCAGCCGCTCAGGCGGAAGCGGCGCCGCCCCAGCCCGCTGCCGGAGGCGACGATGAACTCGAGGTCCAGATTGCTGATGTCCGCGCGCCGGCGGATCAGTTCGTCGAAGCGCGCCCAACCCTCCCGGTTCGCTTCGCTGGCCAGGCTGGTGAAGGTGCCGCCGCTCGCCGCGGCGATGGAGTCCGGTGCCGCGCCGGTCACCCCGATCAGGCGGCCATTGTGATCGATCTCCCAGCCCCAGTCGGCGCCGGCCATGTCGCTCCAGGCCCATTCGGACGCCGCGCCGCCAGGGCCGGGCCCGGCCGGCACCCCGGCGGGCACGGACGGCGTGCTCGCCGCTGCGCCGCCGGCGTGGCGCAAGCCGGCCGCGAACAGCAGGCGCAGACCGATCCAGGCCAGCGCAAGCGCCGCCGCGCCGGCGGCGAACCCGGGCCACATGATCTCGGCAGCGCGCTCGGTGCCCATGCTGTCGAGAAACGCCCAGCGCACCTGCCAGCGCAGCGGCAGCGGCGCCAGTGTGGTCTCGACCGCCAGCGCATCGCTGGTGCCGAACCGGGCCATCAGGCCGCGCAGCGTGGCGCCGGCGTGACTGCTCCACGGCGTCTCCCCCGGGTTCGGCGCCCGGTTCGCTTCGGCGCCCGGCGTGAGCAGCGGCGCCAGCGAGAGCAGCGCCGTGCTCCCCTGGGCGGGCAGCAGATCGACCCGCGCTGTGGCTGGCAGGGAGGCAGGCCGCAGCAGGGACGCCATCGCCGGGGCGGGCACCGTGGTGCCGACCACGGCGATCACCGTGCCGGCACGATCGGCGATGGGGCGCAGCAGCACCAGGCTGCCATCGGCGGCGCCATAGGCGCGCAGCGTCGTGGGGTCCGGAGCCGGGGCCAGCGCGCTGCGGAACCAGCTCGCGGCGGCGACGCTCTCCTCACCCGGAAGCAGCGGCTGGGAGGCGGCGACGAACCGCCCCTGGGCCGAATACACCCAGAGCCCGCTGGCCGGGGCAATGGCCGGAAGCGCCTTGAGCAGCTGGGCCGTCAGCCCGATTCGGTTTTCGGCCGTCACCGCGAGCGAGGTTACGGGATCGGTCGCCTGGCGGAAGCGGTTGGCCAGATCCGCCACGCGCGGGGCGACCGCGGCGGCGCCGGACTGCAGCCGGGCCAGCGCCAGCGCACGTTCCTGCCAGATTTCGAGCCCGATCCAGCCTGGCACCAGCCCGGTGGCGGCCACCAGCAGCAGCAGCGCCGTCAGCGCGCGGGCAACGCGACGCCCGCCGGCGCGGCCGGGTGAGTCGTAAGGGGCAGACTCTGCAGTCTCTTGCCGATCATGCATATCGTACTGCCTTGCCTTTGTAAGGCTGCCGACCCGCCGGCCGTTGCTTCGACAGATCAATGGCCACCACGACCCGGCTCACACCGCGGGCCCGGCGTCGAAGCCAGCGCATCCCCACCCGCCAGCGCTGGGGAGCGGGACGCCCAGCGTCGCCCCTTCGCGCCCCGGTCCCAAACCGGGACATCCAAACCTGGGCATCCACATTGGGACGCCCACATTGGGGCAACCACATTGGGGCGAATGTCTTAACGAGACATAAACGAATGAAACGGTCCAGGTCGGCGGCTCGCGTTGGGTGCGACGCAGTCTACACGTCCAGATTAGCCACTTTCAACGCGTTGTCGACGATGAACTCGCGCCGTGGCTCGACGATGTCGCCCATCAGCGTGCTGAAGACCGAGGCGGCGTCCTCGGCATCGCCAACCTTCACCTGCATCAGCGTCCGGCTGGCCGGATCGAGCGTGGTTTTCCAGAGCTGATCGGGGTTCATTTCGCCCAGGCCCTTGAAGCGCTGCACCGCCAGGCCGCGCCGGCCATGGGCAAGGATGCGTTCGAACGCGCTGGCCGGGCCGGCGACCTCCACCTCATGACCGTCCAGGCCGAGCCGGGCCGGGCGGTCGAAGCGCCTGGCCAGGGCCTCCGCCCGCTCGGCGAGCCAGCGCGCCTCGGCGCTGCGCAGACTGGCGGCATCCAGCGCGTAGCGCTCGGCGACGCCGCGTACGGTGCGGGCCAGGGTCAGCCCGCCATCGGCGGCGACCAGCCAGCCGCGCTCGGCCGGCAGCGAGACGGCGTCGAGCCGGGCCGCGACCGCCTGCGCCGCCGCCGGCGTGCGCGACGCCTCCGGGCCGAGCGCGCCGGCGATCGCCGCCTGTTCGAGCAGCGCCACCGGGATGGCGGCGCCGAGGCGGCGCAGCCGCTGGCTGGCCTCGCGCAGCAGCCCGACCTCCGCGCCGAGTTCCGGCCCGGCCAGGACGGTGCCATCGGCGTAGGTCAGCCGCGCCTCGGCGAGCGCCTTGTCGAGCAGGAAGGCCTCCAGCGCCCGATCATCCTTCAGGTAGCGCTCCTCGTTGCCGCGCTTGGCCCGGTAGAGCGGCGGCTGTGCAATGTAGAGATAGCCGCGCTCGATCAGTTGCGGCATCTGGCGGAAGAAGAAAGTGAGCAGCAGAGTCCGGATGTGCGAGCCGTCCACGTCCGCGTCGGTCATGATGACGATGCGGTGGTAGCGCAGCTTGCCGGCATCGAACCCGCCCTGTTCGGGCTCGCCCGGGCCGATGCCGGTGCCGAGCGCGGTGATCAGCGTGCCGATCTCGGCGCTGCCCAGCATGCGGTCGAAGCGGGCACGCTCGACATTGAGGATTTTTCCCTTGAGCGGCAGGATCGCCTGGAACTTCCGGTCCCGCCCCTGCTTGGCGGAGCCGCCGGCCGAATCGCCCTCGACGATGAAAATCTCCGCCCGCGCCGGGTCCCGCTCCTGGCAGTCCGCGAGCTTGCCGGGCAGGGTCGAGACATCGAGCACGCCCTTGCGCCGGGTCAGCTCCCGCGCCTTGCGCGCCGCCTCGCGCGCCGCGGCGGCGTCCATCACCTTCTGGATGATGCCCTTGGCCTCGCGCGGATGGGTCTCGAACCAGTGGCTGATGACATCGGCCGCCACCGCCTGGACCACCGGCTGGACCTCGGAGCTGACCAGCTTGTCCTTGGTCTGGGAGGAGAATTTCGGATCCGGCACCTTCACCGAGAGCACCGCGGTCAGGCCCTCGCGCATGTCCTCGCCGACCAGGGCGAGGCCTTCCTTCTTGCCCATGCCCTCCGCGTATTTCGTCACCACGCGGGTCAGCGCCTGGCGGAACCCGGCGAGGTGGGAGCCGCCATCGCGCTGGGGAATGTTGTTGGTGAAGCACAGCATCGTCTCGTGGAAGCTGTCGTTCCAGGAGAGTGCGAACTCGACCTTGATGCCGGAGGCGGCGTCGGCGCTGGCGGTGCTGATGGGCGGGGTGAAGACGGCGGTCTTGCCGCGGTCCAGCCATTCCACGAAGGCGATCAGGCCGCCCTCGTAGCGGAAGGCGACCTCGCGGGCCGGGGCGTGGCGCTCGTCGCGCAGCACGATGGCCAGGCCCGAGTTGAGGAAGGCCAGCTCGCGCAGGCGGCGCTCGATCACGGCGGCGTCGAACTCGGTGCGCGAGAAGGTGGCCGGACTCGGCTGGAACGTCACCTCGGTGCCGTTCTCCTCGTCGGACGGGCCGACGACGGCGAGCGGCGCCTCCGCATCGCCGTTGCGGAAGCGGATGCGGTGCTCGAGGCCGCCGCGCCAGATGCGCACCTCCATCCATTCCGAGAGCGCATTCACCACCGCCGCGCCGACGCCGTGCAGGCCGCCGGACACCTTGTAGGAGGTCTGGTCGAATTTGCCGCCGGCGTGCAGCCGGGTCAGCACCAGCTCGGCGGCCGAGATGCCTTCCTCGACATGGATGTCGGTCGGAATGCCGCGGCCATTGTCGCGCACCGTAACGCTGCCGTCGCCATTCAGCGTCATCGCCACCCGGCTGGCGAAGCCGGCCTGGGCCTCGTCGACGGCGTTGTCGATGATCTCGAAGGCCATGTGGTGCAGGCCGGACCCGTCATCGGTATCGCCGATATACATGCCCGGGCGCTTGCGCACCGCGTCCAGGCCCTTGAGAACCGAGATGGAGGACGCATCATAGGCATCGGATTCTGGCTGCGGCGCGACGCTGTCGGACATGCCGGCTTGGGGCTCCAGGATGAAGGGGAGAGGCACCTCTCTCTATACCCTGTTCCGCGTCCGGAACCCAGCCCCCCCGCGCCTCCAGCCCCCCAGCTCTGGGTCCTGGGCGCGGCTCAGGGCGGGGTGGGAAAGTCCGCGTCCGGCTGCAGCCGTCCATCCCCGATCGCCAGCCCCTCGGCGAGGCCGGACAAAGGCAGGAAGGTCTCGCGGTCGGTGCCGGTGAGCAGGACCGGCGCGTCCAGGCCGGCGAGGGCGGCGAACAGCGCGGACCGGCGCGAGACGTCCAGATGCACCGCCGCCTCGTCGAGCAGCAGCAGCGGCGACTCGCCGCGCGTCGCGGCGAGCAGGGCGGCGTGGCCGAGGATGATGCCGATGAGCAGCGCCTTCTGCTGTCCGGTGCTGGCGTCGGCGGCGGCGAGACCGGTGGCGGCATCGGTGACGACGAGGTCGGCGCGCTGGGCGCTGAGCCTCGTGCCGCCGGCAGCGGCATCGCGCGCGCGGACCCCGGCGAGCGCCGCCCGGAGCCATTCCTCCACCGCGAGCGCCGGATAGGCCGCGAGCCGCTCGGCGATGGCGCCGGAGAGGGTGGCGCGGGCAGGGGGAAAGGCGCCGGCGGCGCCGGCGGCGAGCGCGGCGTTCAGCCGCGCGAGCAGGCTGACGCGCGCCGCGGTGACGGCGACGGCGTGGCGCGCGATCGCATCCTCGACGGCGTCGAGCCAGGCCGGTTCGGGCCGGTCGCGCGCCAGCAGGGCGTGGCGCTCGGACAGCGCCGTGTCCTGCGCCGCCACCGCGCGGGCGTGCGCGGGCTCCAGCGCCAGCACCAGCCGGTCCAGGAAGCGCCGCCTTGCGCCGGCGCCCTCGGCGAACAGCCGGTCCATCGCCGGGGTCAGCCACACCGCGGACAGGCGCGCGGCGATCTCGCCCTGGCTGCGCACCGGGGCGCCGTCCAGTCGGAACACGCGCCGCTCGGCCGGGCCCTCCTCCGGCGTGCCGGTACTGATCTCGGTCTCGCCGGCAGGGGTGACGAAGCGGCCGGCGACGGCCCAGCGCCCGTCACCGCCGCGCCGGGCGAGTTCCCCCAGCCGCGCGCCGCGCAAGCCCCGGCCGGGCACGAGCAGGGAGACCGCTTCGAGCAGATTGGTCTTGCCGCTGCCATTGGCGCCGAACAGCACCACCAGCCGCGCCCGCGGCTGCCAGGTCAGCGCGGCGTAGCTGCGGAACTGGTGCAGGGCGAGCCGCAGGAGGCGCATGGCCGGGCGCGCCGGCGCGGCCCGCGCCGTCAGACGCGCATCGGCATCAGCACGTAGAGCGCCGAGGCGTCGGCGGCATCGCGGACGATGGTGGGCGAGGCGCCGTCGGCGAAGCGGAACTCGACGTCGCCGGTGACCTGGTCGGTGACATCGTTGAGATAGCGGGCCTGGAAGCCGATCTCGATCGGGCCCGCGTCGTAGCGCACCAGGCCGCCCTCCAGCTCCTCGGTCGCGGTGCCCTGGTCGGGGCTGGCGGCCGAGACGACAAGCAGGTCCCGCGCCACCGAGAGCTTCACCGGGCGCGACCGCTCCGCCGAGATGGCGGCGACGCGCGCCACCGCCTCCGAGAAATCCTTCTTCACCACGCGCAGCACCTTGTCGTTGTCGCGCGGGATCACGCGGTCATATTCCGGGAAGGTGCCGTCGATCAGCTTGCTGGTCAGGGTGAGCGGCCCGGCACGGAACTGGATGCGCGTCTCCGACAGGGCGATCTCGATCTCGTCGCTGACATCCTCGATCAGCTTGCGCAGCTCGGCGACCGTCTTGCGCGGCACGATGACGCCGGGCATGCCGGCCGCGCCCTCGGGCAGCGGCTCCTCGACGCGGGCGAGCCGGTGGCCATCGGTGGCGACGGCGCGCAGCACCGGGGTGCCCTCGCTCTCCGCGGCGTGGAGATAGATGCCGTTGAGATAGTAGCGGGTTTCCTCGGTGCTGATGGCGAAGCGGGTGCGGTCGATCAGCCCGCGCAGGGCCTGGGCCGGCAGGGCGAAGCGGTGGGGCAGGGCGCCAGCGGTCATCGAGGGGAAATCCTCGGTCGGCAGCACCACCAGGCTGGTCGTGTAGCGGCCTGCCCGCAGCACCAGTTGGGCGTCGCCGCCGGCGTGCTCGAGCTCGACGCTGGCATCCTCGGGCAGGCGGCGGACGATTTCGTAGAGCGTCGCCGCCGGCGCGGTCGCCGCGCCGTCGCGCTTGGTGTCGGCGCGCAGCTCCTCGACGATGGCGATTTCCATGTCGGTGGCGGTCAGGCTGAGGCGGCCATCCCGCACGGCGATCAGCACGTTGGCGAGGATGGGGATCGTGTTGCGCTTCTGCACCACGCTCTGGACATGCGCCAGGGCCTTCAGGAGGGTCGCGCGATCGGCCTTGAATTTCATTCCATCCAGTCCTTGCCCACTGCCTGCCCGCCCATCGTCTGCCCCCCGCCGGCTGCCCGCCTGTTGGGCACCGGACGCCCGCGCGCCTGGCTGCCCCGGCCCGGCCCCCGGCCCGCGGCACGCGGAGTCGAGACCCTACTCTCGCAACACTCTAGCAACGGCGATTCGCGGCGCAAAGTTGGCCGCGGCGCGTGGGCCGCGGCTCAGGATTCGAGCATGCGGCGCAGCAGCTCGACATCCTCGGCGAAGGCGGCGTCCACGGCGATCAGCTCGGCGATGCGGGAGACGGCGTGCATCACCGTGGTGTGGTCGCGATTGCCGAACTTGCGCCCGATCTCGGGCAGGCTGCGCGAGGTCAGCTGCTTGGCGAGATACATCGCCACCTGCCGCGGCCTGGCGACGGCGCGGGCGCGGCGGGCCGAGGTCATGTCGGTCTGACGGATGTTCCAGTGCTCGGCGACCTTGCGCTGGATCTCCTCGATGGTGACGCGCCGGTCATGCGCCTTGAGGACATCGTGGAGCACCTCCTGCGTGGTCTCCAGCGTGATCGGGCGGCCGAACAGGTTGGCGTGGGCGATCAGCCGGTTCAGCGCGCCCTCCAGCTCGCGGACATTGGTGGTGATCTTGTGGGCGAGGAATTCCATCACCTTCGGCGGCACGGTGACCCCGGCGCGCAGCGCCTTGGCGCTGAGGATGGAAATGCGCAGCTCGAAGGTGGTGGCGTGCAGATCGGCCACCATGCCCCAGCCGAGGCGGGTGCGCAGCCGGTCCTCGAGGCCAGAGAGGTCCGAGGGGGATTTGTCGGCCGACACCACGATCTGCTTGCCGGCATCGACCAGCGCGTTGAACGTGTGGAAGAATTCTTCCTGCGTGTTGTCCTTGCCGATGAGGAACTGAAGGTCGTCCACCATCAGCACGTCGACGCTGCGCAGATGCTCCTTGAACTCGATGGTGGACTGGCTGCGGATGGCGGCGATGAACAGCCACATGAACTTCTCGGCCGACATGTAGGCGACCGAGACCGGCGCCTGGCCGGTGGCCGGGCGGCGCATCAGCTCCCAGGCGATGGCGTGCATCAGGTGAGTCTTGCCGAGGCCGACGCCGCCATAGAGAAAGAGCGGGTTGAATCCGGCGCTGGCCGGATGCTCCGCCACCCGGCGGGCGCAGGCATAGGCGAACTCGTTCGGCTTGCCGACGACGAAACTGTCGAAATCGAACCGCCGGTCCAGCGCGGTGGCCTCGGCGCGCAGCTCGCCCCTGAGATCGCCCCGTCCCGCCACCGCTGCTCCCTGAGCCGTCGGGGCCTGAGCCATCGGGGCCAGCGTCATCGGGGCCAGCGTCATCGGGGCCATCGTCATCGGGTGGCGGGCGGCGGGGGGTGGCGATGGGGTGGGGCTCGGCTCGGGAGCGACAGCGAGGCTCTCGGCGAGGCCGACCGGCGCCGTTCCGCCGCCGCCGACGCGGATCTCGACGCGGCGGACGCAGGGTTCCTCCGCCTGCCACAGGGCGGTGAGGCGGGCGCCATAGTGGCTGCGGACCCAGTCGCGCAGGAAGCGGGTCGGCAGGCGCAGCGTGATCTCGTCGCCGTCGAGGCCGGCCAGGGAGACCTGCCGCAGCCAGGAGCGGTATTCGACCTCGCCCACTTCCTCCTGCATGCGGGCGCGGACCCGTGCCCATTGCGCGGCCAGCAC
This sequence comes from Pseudomonadota bacterium, assembly GCA_021805485.1. The sequence goes on along the minus strand of JAJZFF010000352.1, from coordinate 1,358 downwards.
ATCCGTCGGCGCGCGCGCCGGCCGCTTCTCCTCGGCTCGCCGCTCCGGCGCCGATCGTGGCGCCAGCGCCGGGTCAACCGCGGTCGTCTGCACGGGTTCCAGGGCCGTCGCCAGGCTTCGCTCCATGTCGCTGTTCGACACCACGCACCACCCTTCCGGCAGAAACGGCACTCGACCCCAACCTTTTGCGGTGCGACGCCGGCAAAACTCCCGTGGGGCCCGGCGCCACTCCCGCTTCCGGGGTCCCGGCGCCCATGCCCCTGAAAAGGAGCCAGCGGTTCGTCTCATGTTTTTCCAAGAGCTTAAAGCAATACACTTGGAAAGCATCGTAACCGATCGTTGCACCACCCTGATATTGCCGCACCGGACGCATCAACGCTCGGAGCGGGGCGCGATCCCTAGCTTCCAGGGTGATCGCGCACCGGGATTATTGCAGAGACTGGAGGCCTCGACAATACAAATTTGCCAGGCCCACAAGATTCACAATAACTGTGAAGTATCCAGCCTCTGATTTCTTAAGAGATTGTGCCGAATTTGATAATCAGAACTTTGCCGCATTCCAGGGGGAGCGACAGTCTGCCCGAACATCCAAAATATTCGAATTTGCCGGTCAGGCTTGCATGCCGATCTTTTCCTCCCTGCGCATCTTCGGCTCACGGGCCCGGCGGCGTCAACACCGCTGGCCCCGGAACCCGGTCGGCGTCAGGCGTGCGGTGGCGTCTTGACCTGCGCCGCCGTCTTGATCCGCGACGACAGTCGCGACAGCTTCCGCGCCACCGTGTTGCGGTGGATCACGCCCTTGGTCGCCGCGCGCTGCATCTCAGGCTGCGCCAGGCGCAGCGCCTCACGCGCCGCTTCGGCATCACCGCCGGCCAGCGCCTCCTCGACCTTGCGCACGAAGCTTCGCATCCGCGACTTGTGGGCGCGGTTGCGCTCGGTGCGGCGTTCGGTCTGGCGGATGCGCTTGCGGGCGGAGGCAGTGTTGGCCATGGCTCTCTGACGATCAAAGATGAACGGGCAAGGATGGACAGGCAAGGATGAACGGGAGCGGCTGTGCCGCGTCGGAACCGGCGCGGCAAGGCGCGGGTTCTACGCAGCCGCCCCCGCCAAGTCAAGCAAGCCGCGCCGGCCCAACCCGGCCCTCGGCTCGCCGCCCTCCGGTTCAGCGTCCGGTGAAGGCCGGCTTGCGCTTTTCCACGAAGGCGGCCATGCCCTCGATCTGGTCGTGGGTGCCGAACAGCGGATGGAAAAGCGTCCGCTCCACCCGCACCCCCTCGGCCAGCATGGTCTCGAAGGCGCGGTTCACCGCCTGCTTGGCCGCCGTCACCGCGACCGGGGAGAGCTCGGCGATGCGCGCC